>CAJXLR010000362.1 GCA_913056425.1 uncultured Bacteroidota bacterium | reverse complement strand
CTTTACCGAAGGCCTGTTAGGCGAGCGAATGAGTAAGTGGGGGTATGAAAAAACAAACCCAACACTTAGCGAAGATGATCGCAATGAGCTCGATGGTTTCAGGAATCATCCATACATAAAGCAACGACTAGAATATGTCGCTTCGCATGGAACTGGACAGCAAGCGTTTCCGGATGATGAAAACGCATATCAACTTAAATAAAACCGTTGTTTTTCATCCAATGGTTTAGCGTAGCTAACCGCCAAACCAGTTTTGCGTTGCTGTTATCTCCAGCATTATAAGCATTCAAAACCTTGCTCGTTTTATTTGGATCCAACATGGGTAAGCCATCAGGATTAATTTCTGTAAGGTGCTTCAAGGGCCCTCTCAACCACTTCACTTCTCCAGGTGTGACAAACCCTTTTTTGTCCTTTCGGTTCTTAATGGCAGAGGGCAAAAAGTCGCGCATAGATTCTCTAAGAACATACTTCGTTTTTCCTTGATAAATCTTATCCTGATCTGGCAATGAGAAGGCGTATTCTACCAACCTGTGATCCAAAAATGGAACCCGAGACTCAATCGAAAACGCCATGGAATTTCGATCTTCATAGTGCAGCAGTGTGGGCAGTGTTGAACTAAATGTCGCGTGGTATAAGTATTCTGTGAACCTGCTTTGTCCTAAGCTAGGATAGTTAACCAAGCTATAGGGTGCTATGGATGAAGAGAGATAGGCAAACTTCCTCTTCAATTGCCCAACGGCCATACCCTGTTCATCCGTGATTGACGAGTATAAGCTTCGAGCCAACAACGCCACTTTGTCCTTAGCGCCCAAACCTTGATCCTTCGAATGATGAGCCATTCTAGATATGCTCTCAGGAATATTGAATCGAGATAAACTGTTGCCAATCAGGCGATAGAATGCATGCATATATCCTGCGAGATACTCATCCGAACCTTGGCCATTCAGCAATACTTTAATTCCGTGCTCTGCCGCCAACCTCATCACGAAGTATCCCGAAAGTGGGGATGAACCCGAAACAGGCACATCTTGGTGATATGCAAATCGATCGAAAGCATTTATAAGATCCTCATCGGTTGGAGAAAGGAAGTGTGGCTTAAGCGTAGGGTATTTATCTGTGATTTGATTTACCCACGGACGCTCGTCCACATCACTTGCTCCGCTACCTTCATAGAAAATGTTGAAGGTTCTGAAGTTTACATCGGGGTACTTTTGACCTACCACTGAGGCAATGGCTCCGCTATCGAGACCTCCACTCAAACAACCACCAACTTCAACATCGCTCCGCATATGGAGATTAATGCTATCGATAAAAAGTTCCTTGAATTTCTCAATTCGATCGGCTTGAGACTTCAATGTGCATTGATTGGAAAAATCGATATCCCAATATCTAGATGTGGTTAGCTGTCCATCCTTAAATATTGCGTTATGAGCACTAACCAAGGATTTGATGTCTTCAAAATGAGTCTCTGAATCTGCACCAAAAGGCCCTAGATGTAAGGCCTTAAGCACTACTCTTTCATTGTACCGATTTTGAAACAACCTACTCTTTTTCAGCGCCTTCATCTCGGATGCGAAATAGAACGCACCATCTTTATGGATGTAGTAAAATGGTTTAATTCCGAAACGGTCGCGACTGCAAAAAAGCTCCCGCTTTGCATCATCCCAAATGGCAAATGCCCACATTCCAACAAAGCGATTCACACAATCACGCCCCCATTTTTTGTACGACTCAATGATTACCTCGGTGTCAGATTCAGTCTTGAACTGAACACCCTGCCCTATCAGCTCCTCACGAATTTCGAGGTAGTTGTATATCTCTCCATTAAAAATCAAAGCTAAGTCTCCACGTATCATCGGTTGATTCGAATCATCTGACAAATCGATGATACTAAGCCGATTGTGACCAAGGAATACACTGGGACTTACTTCGAACTGACCTCGTGCATCTGGGCCGCGGTGCTCAATAGATTGCAACATCTCTGCAAGCACTATCTGTCCTTGTTCAGCAGATTGTGCAAAATCAATATGTCCAGCTATCCCACACATTTAATTTGTGAATTTCAGATCGAAGATGCCAATTAATTGCAAGGGAATTGCTTGTTAAACCTTTAAGATACCAATCCGCCATTTTTAGTGTCTGTTGGAATAACTTTTAATTCAATACACCTACTTCCACAATGGTCAGTTTATTTGCAAAAAATTAGGCGAATGTCGGAATTTGAAAAAGCCATAACATCTGGAGGTGATGAACGCATAGAGCTCAAGGATAATGGACTTAATAAGTACTTTCTTGATCCTTTAAATGCTGAAGGACTGTTGACCAGAGCATCATGCACTTGCTCACCACTAGGTACGGATGTGAAGGCTAGAGTTAAGGCCGCATTTAAGATGATCACGTCAGAAGAGGCATCTGTCGAAGACATCCGTGTGAAGCAGCGTTTTCGAATGAAAGCATTGCTGCAGAACTCAAACACATCCGACTTCAATATTTTCTTTGCGCCTTCAGGA
>CAJXLR010000361.1 GCA_913056425.1 uncultured Bacteroidota bacterium | reverse complement strand
CGATTCAAGCTATCAGAAAACTGAAACTTAGCAGAGTTAACAATCTCATCCGTCAGTGTTTTTGACTCTTCAAAGTCATTCATTAAAAACAATACTTTAGCCTTTAGTGCCTTCGCAGACCAAGAAGTGGCGTAATTATTATTGTCCTCTGGAAGTAGAGAAATTGAGGTATTAATATCTGTTAATACTTGATTGTAGACATCTCCCACACTGCTTCTGATTTCAATGTTTTTATCTGCCTTTAATCGAATGGGAATTCCAGGATGAGAATTATCAGCGGTGTAACCATAAGGCTGTGCCCATAATTTTACTAATTCCCAATGGCACCAAGCACGAAGGAAGTGTCCTTCACCCAGCATAACGCTTTTGGTGTCATCATCTAAGCCCTCAATGTTATCTACATTTTCAAATATGGTATTTATTCGAAGGATACAGTTATAGAAATCGAGGTATTCACGATCAGCCGTTCTGAACGAGAATGTACCACGATTAAAAATGGTGTAGTACAAAGATCCAGCAGAATTCTGTGGTTCAGACAGGTTTTCACCAAGCAGTTCGTGTATGTTTTGTACGCTTCCGTTCATTAAGTTGGCAAACTCATCGTAACATGAATTGAGTAGTGCCTTCGCATCTTCTGGGGTTTTCAATGCGTCTTCACTCAAGGTCAGATTCTCTGGCTTGAGATCGAGCACCTTTTTACAGGAGGTAGAACCAAATACAACGGTTGCTACCAAACCCAAGATCCATACATAGTTTAAATTCTTTTTCATCTTTAGAAGGATAAATTCAAGGTTAGATTATATGATTTTTCCTGTGGAGCAGTCAAATAAGTAATGTTAGAACTCATGTTTCTATCCGCAGGGTTTTCAAAATCACGTGCAATTTCAGGATCACCACCGGTGTAGTTGGTGAATGTGAGGAGATTGATACCAGTGAAGGTAATTTGAGCAGCACTAAATGCTTTACCAAACCACTCTGAAGGTAACTTATAACCTAAAGTGATGTTTCTTAGTCGCACATAGGTTCCATCTTCCAAGAAGAGGGTAGTGTTATACTGGTAAGGATCAGGTGGTAGACCATATTGGTCCGTTTGCAATGACAGTTTTGGATACTTTGCATCGTCACCCGGCTTTCTCCAATGATCAAAGTAATCGGTTGTCATATTCCAATCGGTAACCACTCCGTTTTGGCGTTTTCCACTCGAGTTGTAAATGTTACCGCCCAATTTGTAGACAAACAAGAAACTCAAATTCCATTTTTTGTAGGTAAAGTTATTGGTTAAACCACCTACTGCTTTTGGAAGTACACTACCTACTGCAACACGGTTGTTATTACTCCATTCGTAGGTTTCGTTTCCATCTTTATCTAAGTATACGTTACGACCGGTTTCTTTTTCAACGTGAGAAAAACGTACGAGATAATTTGTTCCTATTGGAGAGCCAACAACTACACGCGTATCATTGGTACCACCAGAAACAGCGTCTTGCGTGTATACTCCGATGTCTAATATTTCATTCCAGTTGCGTGCCACGTTGAAATCTGTTCTCCAAGAGAAGTTTTCAGTTCGGATATTGGTTGAGCTAAATGAGAACTCAATACCAGCGTTGTTTACCGCTCCTACATTATCATAGTAAGAAGAGAAGCCAAGTGAACGAGGAACCGCTAAATCAAGGATGACACCGTTAGTTCTTTTGTTGTAATAGGCCAACTCCCATGTGATTCTGTTTCTGAGGAAGCCTCCCTCCAAAGAAAGGTCTAATACATCACTGGTTTCCCATTTTAAGTCAGGGTTTGGAAGTCTAGTTGGGAAAATACTTGGGTTTCCGTTGTAACCATAAGAATTCTGTGCTGGAGTGAATGTTCCTCTCCACGCGTAATTCTGATTCGGAGTATTACCTGTACGGCCATAACTAGCACGAACTTTTAAGGAGTTTTTCTTTCCAAAGCCTCTCATGAAGTCTTCTTCACTTAGCAACCATGCTCCAGAAACAGCAGGGAAATATCCGAAAGCATTATTAGGACCAAACCTTGAAGAACCGTCAGCACGCATGGTAAATTCCATGATGTAGCGGCCCATGTATTTGTAATTCCAACGTGTGAAGTAACTTAAAAATGCAAAAGCTTCTGTTGGATTTTCTCTTTCTACACGATTCGTATTTTCTCCAACATTTTCACCTTGGTAAAGCGCATTTAAGGCATCAGAAACTTCAATGTATTTAGATGAAACCGTTGACTTCTGGAATTCGGTACCAGCCATTGCAGTTAGTTTGTGTACACGGTTATCTATCAACATGTAGTCTGTTACTACGTTGTAGTTATAGTTCATGGTAACCCGAGGGCTGCGTTTTGCTATACCTGCATGATTGGTATTGATAAGGGCTTGAGGCTCATATATATCCTCAAAGAAATTCATATAATCAACTGCCCCAAATGCAGAAATTGACCATTTATCGTTGATCTTGTAGTTTGCTTTCAGGTTGTTGATTGTACGGTATTCTATGGTTCTCCAATCTTTTAGTGTTCTTC
>CAJXLR010000360.1 GCA_913056425.1 uncultured Bacteroidota bacterium | reverse complement strand
AAAAAGAAGCCACGCAGTGCTCGTAAAACCCCCTCAGATATTGAAGACAAGTTTACACCGTATCTTGTGGGTTGATACAGATAACCGACATATCGTTTCCATGAAATCGCAAGGGTTCTGACAAACCCCTCAAGACATTATGGAGGAGTACAATGGGTGTTCAGTCCCCCAGTACACTCGCTAGCGAACAAACAGACCCACGCAAAGCCCTTCCAACGACTTCTCCCTGTTGGATGGGGTTTCGGATAGCCCCTTCCAACGCATCCGAATTACTTGGTTGACGGATTGTCTAAAATGTGTCTAGATACACCTTTATCAATCGACATCATCGTTTTCAACGTCTTCAACCCTACTTTGCGAATAATCATTTCACCGATTAAAAATATCAGGAGAGACACTCCAAAATCTCCAATAATACCTACAAGGAAACCCAACCAACGATGGCCGGATGGGCCGGCGGCGACTGCATAACATCGTATCATCCACGCTCGATGACTTTTGACTCTGCCAGCAAGAATTGCTCTCAATGCCATCAATGGCGAACCAAGGAGTAAGGTTCCCCACAATAGATTTGTGAACACATTGAATCCCGAAAATCGGTCGGGGAAAATGATGGTCATCGATAAAGCACTTATGCCTGTAATCACGCCACCGAGAATAAATGCATACCCGGCTTTTCTGTGTAACCCTTTTCGTTGTTTGAGGATGTTTGAATTGAATGTAATTGGTGCACTGAACATGAGCAATGAACCGCCGACCATGTGCCCTAGAAGCGTCCATCCTCCATTGAAGGCATGCTCAGTACGATGTAGTCTGTCGAGACATCCTTCATTCCCTTCGGTTTCTTCGATTTCTTCAGCTTGAGGGTCGTCGCAGTTTTCGTAGACCGCTTCTGGATTGTTGAGATCGTTACCGACGACATTGCTTGTCCCTGCTGAATTGAATACAATTGGGAGGGCGAACAAAACAAGAAGTATCGAAATCGTTCTCGGGCTTAGGCGTTTTCCCATGTTCTTCCATTGTGCAATCGTACTTAATCAAGTGGGGACGGTGGGTTCTGTCAAAGTATAATAGTGCTTTTTTCCTCGAATTTGTGTGGAAATTTTTCCCGTAGAAATCAAACGATCAAGGTTGCGCCGCAACTGTCCTCCACCCATGCGTAACTCTTTCCGAATTTGATTGAAGTACTTCTCTTCTTGATACAGACACAAAAGAATCCGATGCATCGAATGTTCAACTGAATCGTCATCTTTCTGATGCCTCAACAAAAATATCAACAGGGATTTTTGGGCTTGTGGAAAAAGCAACATCAGCGAATACAGTATGACGATGAGATCCACATCAAGAAAAGATAGCCACTCATGTTGTTCGGACAACTCTGAACAAATGAGTGTCAGTATCCAGAACGGAACAAAAAGAAGAATTCCTCTCAGAACAAGGCCGACATTTGAGCCGATGTTTGTGGACTTTTGTAGAAGCGAATAAACGCTTGCGTTCGCAAGCAAACACACGAACATCAAGAGGCTCCCTTCTAGAATATCAATCCCTAGTAAATGATCGCGATAGGACACGATTTTTCCACGCTACATAGTGTAATATTCTTTTTGTTCTAATCGAGGACTCAAAAGATAATCATCGTCTTTGCTTGCTTAGCGTTCAGGGTTTAATTCATAGAATTCTTATCCCGTTTTTCATTGCATAGCCTCCCCTTGCAACACCCTTCGATGGGAAACTCACGCTTGGGTACCCATGCGATCGAATTGAACAAGTAACAATATTGCCCCTTGTGAGTCTGAACCCAGGATAGGTTAAGACCTTGATTTTGTAAGATGGTATGCTTTGCATTCCTTGCAGAAATAATACCGCATTGCAGCCCCATGATTTTTGAAAACACGCTTCTGTACAGTTTATCGAATGGACGAGGTGCACGTCTTTTCGCTGTCGGTCGTCATGTAATCACTCTTGAAAAGCCACTCACCCTTCGGCTTACCATAAAATTTCTAACTTTCTATTTCCTCTTTACTTTTATTCATCCTTTTTCTCATTCATACACTCCAGGAAGTTTTGTCATAGATTCAAATAAGTTATTAAAAGTGGTCGTGGAATTTCATCCATTCAGTAGATTTGCAATAGAATGTTTGAGTTTTTGGTTGATTTCGGTTGAGATTCTAGACGTTGAAAAGACTAGATTAAAGCATTCTATTGATTGTTAGGCACTTAGCTGTAGCACTGACTGACATGTGCATCAACATCAAATGTCACTTTTTAGTCTAAAATTATCATTTTTAGCTGACCAGCATTTTTCTCTACGTATTATATTAGTTCATATAACTGTCTGAACAATTTTCGCTTCTACTGGTCAAAATTGTACACGTTTTTAACCCATTGCCGCAGACGCGCAAAACCTGCAACTTCAAAGCAAATTCCTGCAACGTGAGAGGTGCAGTTTCCTTCCAATAATCATCAATATCCCGATGTCCATCTTTCTCACAGTTTATAAGAGACCCGCTGCAAAATAACCTAAAAGTATTTCTTTCTT
>CAJXLR010000359.1 GCA_913056425.1 uncultured Bacteroidota bacterium | reverse complement strand
CGCTGTCATGGCGGCCGGCGTACTCTGGTTACCAGACATTTGTTGGGGGGTCACAGTAATCTGAATTTAAGGAATTTGCACAGACGTTACCCTTCCGCTGGTTGTTCCGGCCTGGTCGAGCTGAGAAAGTTTCGTGGTGTATCTCTTGAACCTCGAGAAATTTCTAATCAGAGGAGCAGCTTCTGATTTGCGTTTCTTTGTCGCCGTTACTGGGAATTTCTGTTTTTTCTTTGTAAAGGTACGTCCCGAGTTGGAAAGTATCTCTTTTTCAGTAAGCGTTTTTTGGCAATTTTTGGAAATAGAAATCTGTAATTTTTGTTCGTGAATGTGACTGATTTTTAAGCTTCACGTGACTTGCTATTCCCGGCAGAAATAGGGTGATATATTTTCGCCAAAAATTTCATTCATATATTTCCGATAACGTTCGTTTGATATCATCATCTACTACTTGTCACCTGAGCCACTCGCTTATTGTCTACTAGCACATCAAGATGGGTTTTGAGTGCTTTGTGACTTTGTGACTGATAGGTGGGTTTCCACTTTTAGTCTGACAAAAGACGGCGATTTTCACCTTCAGCCAATCAGGGGCGTTCATTGATAAAATAAAAATGAATCCCTCTTAATAGCGCTGGATATGGCAATAATTGTTCATCGAATGTTCATATCCTGGCATTGTGTATCGCTGGCCAGGCAAGTGTATCGAAAATAGTAATCCGCTAAATGGTAGTATCAGTGATAAGAATACAAGTGATAATCAGCAATTCCTTCCGCAGCCCTACTTCTATTTCTTTTTTTTCTAAGTCCTGGATAATTTTGTCAGTGTTGAACTCTAATTCACTGGTTTATAGTTTTTTGTCTCCAGTGTAGTCCTCAGTCGTATCGGTATAGCAGTTGTCATTATTCCATTCCTCCCATAGGCAAAATCTGGTTCCCGACGTCACATCACCCTAGTACTGCTGATGTCGCTCTATAGCAGCTTGTCCCTGTGTCCGGCTATAGTAGGTTAGTCGACGATATTGACTGAAGCCGTCGTAGCCTAATTTGAGTCTCTACGCCCTTATTAGGTTGACCCACCACCTGCTGGCCAACTTGAGCATGTTCGATTTGCTAGTTCTATCAAAGTTGCTTGCAAAGATGATATTCAAGATAATGACGCCAGTCCACAGAAAAGGCCACGTCTCACAGAAACATTTCAAGCATCGACGGAACTAGTGCAGGCACATATCTCTCCATGCTTTAACCGACAGATCAGGATTTACCCGAAAGAACTCTTGACAACAGCAAAGGGGAAGAGTCTTGTACTCGATCATTTAATAGGGTGGGAGAACACTCAGGCCAGGCCCAGAATGCTCCATCTAGTAACTTCCTTGAGATGCCTATTAACTCCGAATACCCAGCATCGGAAGACCCAAATGCAGTCATTTATATATCTTGGGTGAACCGAGAGTCCTTTCGCATATCGAACATAGCCCGCGGTATCTGAAAAAAAGCCTTTAGTGATATTGAACGGCTCAATCTCCCTGCTGTACATCCAGTAAATGGTCTAACGGACTCCCAAATCTACCAGATTCTCCGTACTCTGCGTGGAAAACTTGGATCTGGTTTTGATCTCCGTAATTGCTTAACAGTGGAAACACTTGGGAGGCCTCATATTAGTGTCAGAAAGAATATTGATCGGACTATTGGCTTCCGTAAGTCGCAAATTTCAGCAAAATGATGTGCTGGGTGTGTCATGAGAGAGATTTACCGCGCCCACGATCAATATGAAGCTGATCGTGAGACAACTGGGGCGATGCATATGAGTGACGAGTCTGAAGGAATCTTATCAGTGAAATTGTCCCAACTCATTCAGCTGGGTTCTTGATCAACCCAAAGGGAGCAAGCCGACAAATCTAACAGTTCCACCTGTACAGTCCCAGAGTCCCGGCGTCAGATGTAGCAGCAGCCAACCTCCTGCCACCGCGAAAGAAAAAGCCATCGCTTAGGATTTACCTACAGTTGCTGAAGACAATGTTTGCCTTGAATTTGCCCGAGAAGAAGACTCCGAAACCCAGAGAAAACTAAAATCCACAAATCCGCATGTCCACATTTTTCAAAAGAATCACTTGGGCCGGACCTTTTGTATGTGGCCCCAATGGCCTTCTGGAGAACAGAAGTTAGTGCTATTGCTTGAAGTGCCAGGTCAAATTTTCGTGCAAATCCTACAAAAATTCAGGACGGCTTAAGGCATCAACGAACAGAAAAACAACTGCGCTAAAACCAGCGATGGATGTACGAACATCTCCGAACAAGCGATCTTTTCACTGGACGTATCAGGCACGAGGTCCCAGACAAACATGGAAGCGTTTAGGCGCCCTATAATTTAGAAAGAGACTGCCTAATTTCATTGACGTAGAACTCGTTGAAGCTGCACCCAAGCTGTCTTTTTTTTTGAAGTTGAAGACGACGAACTGTCCTGGGCTTCCAATGATGAGGGAACTCGGCACAATGGGCAGATGTCTCTGGTAGGCAACTTCCTGACTACTTGTGATTTTGTTTCAGCA
>CAJXLR010000358.1 GCA_913056425.1 uncultured Bacteroidota bacterium | reverse complement strand
CCACTAATACCTCACCAGGTCATAAGATACAAAATACACGTAAAAAATCTGGAGACTTTTACATTGCTTTACATTAGGGTTGGAACGACTAATGGAAATCATTAGTCGACTAGTTGGGTAACATTAGTCGCCAACTAATTCCATATTCCTAAAATATAGGAAGGTGCAATAAAGCCACTCTAACTTTATTCTAAAACACAAATGCTGTCTAGAATGCACAGAATGCAGATGAAGAGTTGGCGGCTCAATACTACCAAGAAGGCGAGTTCGACAAAGCGGTTATCCTATACAAAAAACTGCACAAGAAAGATCTCGAATCAATATACATCTATCAGAACTACCTCTCGTGTTTGCTCGAGTTAAAGGAACTCGATGAGGCGGAAAAAATAGTCTCGAAACAAGTAAAACGACATGCAGACCGACCGAACTACACGGTTGACCTCGGTTACATCTACAGCTTGAAAGGTGATGAAAAACAGCAGCACAAACTGTACGATGACATCATCGAAGAAACGGTCAAGAAAATCAAAGAGGAAATCTCCTATCCGGCGAGCACAGCGGAACTACTCTCTGCCGCTTTTCAAAAAAGAGATGAGTATAACTACGCAAAAAAGTCTTTGCTCGACACCCGTAAGGCATTAGGTGTACCGAGCCTGTTCGCTCAAAGCCTAATCGACATTTACAAGTCTTCTGGCGACTATGAAGATTTAATAGACGAGTGTCTTCTTGTTCTTAAGCACAACCACAGCGAAATTGAAGCAACCAAAGCGAACTTAATTTACCTGGTAGACCGAAACATTAAAATCGACTACCTCCAGGAGCGTGTGTCCATCTACCTGCAGAAATTTCCCGAAAAAAAGGTTTATGACGACCTACTCATGTGGGTGTTTGTTCAGCAAAAGAAGTTCCGCTCTGCGTACCGTCAGGCTGTAGCCATGGACAAAAGAAGGCAAACAGAAGGTAAGTATCTTATCGACCTGGCCACGATTTGTTTGTCAAACAAGGAGTATGCGACTGCAATCGATTGTTACGACAAAGTTCAAACCTTTGGTGAAGATGGTTTCTTTTATCGAAACGCTGTAATAGGTAGCGTCGAAACCGGCTACCAGCAAATCATGCTCACAAACAGCTATACCGAGGACCAGTTGGATGCCCTGGTACTGCGTTTTGAAACTATCATCAAGTCTTTCGGGCAGAACCACGAAATAGCTCCGGCTAAAAAGTGGCTTTCTGATCTATACATATACCACAAACATGAGCTTGATAAAGGCGTTGCACTATTAGAAGATGTAGTTAAAATGCCTCGTTTACGCAGCAACCTCAGCGGAGCATATAAGCTTGCTCTTGGTGATGCGTATCTCATGAAAGATGAAGTTTGGGACGCCACATTGTTATATGGCCAGGTAGACAAAGATTTCAAGGAAGACCCTTTAGGCCAAGAAGCAAAGCTGAGAAACGCAAAGCTCTCCTATTACCGGGGTGATTTTGATTGGGCAAAAGACCAGCTGGACGTCTTAAAAACCGCGACCTCCCAACTCATATCAAACAATGCCATAGAGCTTTCTTTACTTATTAAGGATAACACCGGGCTAGATAGCAGTACGGATGCACTAAACGAATTTGCAAGCGCTCAACTGCTCTTGTTTCAAAACCGGTTGGACGAGAGTTTAAAAATCCTCAACATGCTTCCGTTTAAATATCCAAATCACGCTTTAGAAGATGAAATCTATCTAACTAAAGCAAAGATTTTTGAGAAGCAACGAGAGTATTCAAAAGCTGAAGAATACTACCTGAACGTTATCAATTACTTTGGTGATGATATTCTTGCGGACAACGCGGTATACGCATTGGCTCAACTGTATGAGAACAACCTAAACAACAAACAAAAAGCTCTTGAGATGTATGAAAAGCTCATATTTAACTACAACTCTAGTCTTTTTGTGGTGGATGCCCGTAAACGATATAAGGTTCTAAAATCTGCTTCTGAAACGGAGGAAACTCCTTAAGGCCGATTACAATAAATCGTTGAGTGCTTGAGTGACTTCTGCTCGGCTATGGCCTTGACCAACGAAACGCTTTTCTTCATTACCCTCTTTGTAAATTACAATCGTTGGGAAGCCAGGGATGTCTCTGTCTTTAACCAATTGGTCGAAGTCTTTAAACTCCACTTCTGCAAAGAAAACTTCGGCAAACTGTCCGTCTTCAGACACCTCCTCTACCGCGGGGCGTTGTGCTGCACACTTACTACACCAAGACGCGTGATAAAACACCATAGACACCCCTTCTGAAATTCCGTTGTTGAACTGCTCTTCCGATGTAATGTCAACCAAACCATTGTTTGATGTCTCTACGATGGCTTGGTCACCACAACTGGCTAAAGCTGATACTATTGTCGCCACTAGAGTTATAAGTACTGATTTTCTCACTGTCATGTTTGTTGGTAATCCGGCTTCCTGAATCCTGACATTAGACGACGCCTTTTTGAGGATGTTTGCCGGGAAACTGACGATACCATTGCTTTAAATCTGATATCATCGTGTCAACA
>CAJXLR010000357.1 GCA_913056425.1 uncultured Bacteroidota bacterium | reverse complement strand
GGAAAAGTCTTGCCACCTACTACACGGGTGAATTCTCGAATGAGTACTTGAGGCAAACAGACAATGAGGCACCAACGGCAACTTTTCTTGAAAAGCTTTCCAATTCATCGGCCTACCTTCAATATCTTTATATCCGTAAGAATGAAAACAACGGGCCACAGAAGCACACCGGCCGTGAGATTGAACGATAGTTCGTTGCCAAAAATGTTAATGATGGTTGGTTCCAAACCAACACTTTTTTCAAGTGAGAAAATTTTGGCCCCAATGAGTTCGGCGAGCAATGCATTCGCTAAAAAAATGCCACCGAGAATCATAAAGAGTTTATTCCGTTTCGACTCCATCACTCAAACCTACAATAAAATGCCTCAGATAGTTTGTATGAAATTGTAAACAAGTTTTTGCGGAGATAGGAAAACCACCTGGTACAATGTTTGACGGTTCGTGATCGTACCAACAACTTTGTATGCTATGAGAAGTTTAATTGTCTTACTTGTTTGTCTACCTACCTTGGTTTTTGCACAAACGGCTGAAGAGTGGATCGAATCTGCCAACAAAAAGATGTCGGAAGGCAACTCCCTTGGAGCCATCAAGGATTTCACCGCTGCTATTGCATTAGATGATACAAAGGTGGATGCGTACTATGGAAGAGGAAGTGTCTATGCCGAGCTGCTCATGTACGACGAAGCTCTTGGCGACTTTAACAAGGCATTGGAGCTTGATTCTACTATGGCATTGATTTATTTCAATCGAGGTGTAGTATACAATGCTAAAGGATACAAGTCTTTGGCGCTAACCGACTTCTCCAAATATTGTGATATGCGACCGAATGACCCTCAAGGATATTTGGCACGTGCGGAATACTATGCTCAGAATGGAATGTCGAACGATGCTTTATCCGACTATAAGAAAGTTGCAAATTTAGAACCCGCAGATGCTGAAGGTTACATTAGTAGAGCGGAGGTGAAGCTATTGTTGAACGATACGGTTGGAGCAATTAAAGATATTTCTCAAACAATCGAGAAGCAACCTGAATTGAATGAGGCCTACTTATTCCGAGCAAATTTATATGCCGCTTCTGGGCAATCAACCTTGGCGCTAGATGATTTAAATGTCGTTATTCTCAATGAGTATAATAATTCACAAGCCCTGGCGCAACGCGGATATGTTTACTTCAGTACCGGTGTGTTAAAAGCGGCACGCGATGATTTTAAACGGTCATTAGATATCGAGAATCAAATGCCTGAATTGTGGTTTGATTACGGCATAACGTTGTTGGATACGAAGGACTATGAATCTGCGATTGCAGCCTTCCAAAACAGTTTAACTACCGGTTTTAGAGATGCCGAGTTGGCATATTACAACAAAGGAGTAGCCGAGATTAATGCGAAACAGAAAGACGCTGCTTGTAAAAGTTTTGCACGCTCCGGATCGCACGGAGAAACCTTCCGTGCTCAGCACTGTCGATAAAACTAGTGGCTCTTGCGCTGAAAAATCTTAGACGATAAGATACCCCATTTATTGAGGCGATACGCGATACTAACGCGAATCACACCTAATCCATAAATCGCACTTCGTTTGAAGTTGATGGAAGATGCATCTTCAAAATACTTTGTTGGACAGGTGACTTCTCCAATTTCGTATCCGGCGTAGCATATCTGAGCGGACATTTCGTTGTCAAATACAAAATCATCCGAATTCGCCTCAATATCAATTACATCAAAAATGTCTTTCGAGAATGCACGATATCCTGTGTGGTATTCAGATAGCTTTTGTCCCATCAAAATGTTTTGCCCTAACGTGAGAAGCCTATTTGCGATGTATTTGTAGATTGGCATGCCGCCTTTTAGCGCTCCTTTACCTAAGATGCGTGAAGCATATACCACCGGATAGACTCCATTCGCGATAATGCTCGCCATTGCCCGAATGAGTTTAGCGGTGTATTGGTAATCGGGAAGAAGCATTACAATTATGTCGGCATCTAAAGACAGTGCTTTTGCATAACACGATTTTTGATTTCCACCATAACCGCGATTGGACTCGTGTTTTACGATGTGCTCAATGCCCAGTTTTTTAGCTGTTTCAACCGTGTTGTCTCTGCTGGCGTCATCAACCAAAACAACTTCATCAACAATGTCAAAAGGAATTTCCGCGTACGTCATTTCTAACGTTTTGGCGGCATTGTATGCGGGAAGTACGACTGCTAGTTTCTTACCGCCAATCACGTTAAGCGAAAATTAAATAGAAAGTAAGTGCACCTGCTAAGTACCCTATAATCGCCAACCAAGAGATTTTTCTCAGATACCAACCAAAATCAATACGCTCTAGACCCATTGCTGCAACACCAGCCGCGGAACCAATTATTAATGAGCTTCCACCTACTCCGGCACAATACGCAAGGAATTCCCAGAATGTACCGTTAGCGGCAAACACACCGGTTGGCTGAATATCGTACATACCTTGAGCAGCCGCCACCAAAGGCACGTTGTCTACAATAGCTGATAACAGACCAATCATCACATTGATGACATAGATGTCTCCAACACTGTTGTCC
>CAJXLR010000356.1 GCA_913056425.1 uncultured Bacteroidota bacterium | reverse complement strand
AGTTGTTTTTCATATATATTCACCCAAAAATCAGCAATGATGCGTATTCGACTAACTATAAGCTGCCGCGCAATTACTAAACCATCACCTCCATTGTTACCCATGCCACAAACGATGGTTGTGCGTTGTTCAGGCTGGATATATTCAGACAACCACATCGTACATGCAGTCCCCGCTCGTTCCATCAAGTCGATTGACGCAATGGGTTCATTATCAATAGTGTATGCGTCCAGTTCGCGGAGCTGACTGGACATGAATATCTTCATACGCTCAAGATAGTGATAAAACGCTAACCCTCACTCAAACCGTCACTATAACGGGTTCTTGTTGCTATTTTGGCTATTGGCTATTGGCTATTGGCTATTGGCTATTGGCTATTGGCTATTGGTTGACTAATTCTCAATTCTCAATTCTCAACTCTCCATTTAAAGCGTGGTAGGACACACGTAATCCGTTCGGTCAACATCCGTGTTTTTAATGGCATTGAATCCACCAGCAATATCAATCACATTGTGGTAACCACGAGCTTTTAATATAGATGCCGCGATAACAGATCGATATCCTCCTGCACAGTGCACGTAAAATGGAGATTCAGTGGGGAATTCTGCGAGATGGTTGTTGATGAACTCGAGCGATGTATGATTCGCTTCTTTCACATGTTCAGACTTGTACTCACCATCTTTGCGTACATCAAATACCGGATAGTTTGTTTGCGAAAGGTCAGCAGCAAATTTGTCCGCTGAAATCGATGTAATCTCATCTGTTTCTTTACCTGCGTTCTTCCAAGCATCAAAACCACCTTCTAAATAACCTAGAATGTTGTCAAAACCTACGCGACTCAAACGAGTTATAGCTTCTTCTAATTTATCGCTGTCTACAACCAATAGAAGTGGCTGTTTTACATCTTTAATCATAGCGCCTACCCAAGGGGCAAAACTTCCGTTAAGACCAATAAACACACTTCGGGGAACAAAACCTTTTACAAACTCCTTCTCAGTTCGAACGTCCAGCACTAAAGCCCCTGTTTCATTTGCAGCCGCCTCAAATGCATCCGGTGTTAGACCTGTTTTGCCTTTGCTCATCACATCGTCAATAGACTCGTATCCATGCTTGTTCATGGCAACGTTTAGTGGGAAATAAGCAGGGGGAGGAGCAAGTCCATCCGTAACTTCTTTAACAAACTCAGCTTTGGTCATATCCGCGCGCAACGCATAATTCATTTGCTTTTGATTGCCAAGGGTATCCACCGTCTCTTTCATCATGTTCTTACCACATGCTGATCCGGCACCGTGACCCGGATATACAATTACGTCATCCGCCAACGGCATAATTTTATTACGCAAGCTCTCATAAAGTGTTCCGGCGAGCTCCTCTTGGGTCATGTCTGCTGCCTTTTGAGCTAAATCGGGTCTTCCTACATCGCCCAGAAATAAAGTGTCTCCAGAGAAGATACAATGATCTTTACCCTGAGCGTCTTTCAAGAGGTAAGTGGTGGACTCCATTGTATGTCCGGGAGTGTGCAACACGACAATGGTTAAATCACCCAACTTGAACTCTTGATTGTCAGTTGCAATCACACAGTCGAAACTTGGATTTGCATTTGGGCCATAGATTATATCGGCACCGGTTTTTTCTGAAAGGGTAACATGACCACTAACGAAATCCGCGTGAAAATGCGTTTCAAAAATGTATTTGATTTGAGCGTTGTTCTTTTTGGCTCGCTCTATGTAGCCATCTACTTCCCGTAATGGGTCTATAATGGCTGCCTCACCATTTGATTCGATGTAATATGCACCTTGAGCAAGGCAGCCGGTATAAATCTGTTCTATAATCATTGCACGAAAACTTTCGTACAATTATAACATCGTAGTTGGACAAACGTATTCAGTCATGTCGAACTTACCACTGTTTTCGATTGCTTTGAAGCCACCTTCAACGTTTATCAGATTATTGAAACCAAGGCCTTTCGCTAGAGAAATAAAGATAACCGAGCGATAACCACCAGCACATTGCACAAAGTAAGTTTTGTCGTGATTGATTTTTGCTATTTGGTCATTGAAATAATCTAGTGGGGTGTTTGTAGCTCCAACTACATGCTGACTGTCATACTCACTCGTACGACGAACATCCAAAATTTCATATTTTGAAGCATCGTACGACTTTACAAATTCATCGATGTTTACTGATTTTATGGTGTCAACCGACTTTCCTGCATTCTTCCATGCTTCAACACCACCTTTTAAGAAACCTAAGTTGTTGTCGAAACCAATTCGAGCCATACGAATAGCAACTTCTTCTTCTTTTCCTTCCTCCGCAATAAATACAATAGGTTTCTTAACGTCTTGAAGAACAGTACCCAACCAAGAAGCAAAGTTTCCATTTAAGCCGATGAAAATCGAGTTTGGAACAAACCCTTGAACAAATTGATTTTCAGTGCGTGTGTCAATGATAGTCGCCTCATTTTCAGCAACTATTGTCTCAAATGTACTTACAGACAATGCCTTTACACCACCCTCGATAACATCATCAATACTCTCGTATCCCTGTATGTTCATC
>CAJXLR010000355.1 GCA_913056425.1 uncultured Bacteroidota bacterium | reverse complement strand
TTCAGGTCAGTTTGCGACATGGCTGTTGGGGGTGGCTATTTTCTTCGACGACTATGCAAATACGCTGGTTGTTGGAAATACCATGCGACCACTAACCGACCGACTCAAAATAAGTAGAGAAAAGCTCGCGTATATTGTTGATTCAACCGCGGCGCCAGTTGCTGCAGTCGCATTTATTACCACTTGGATAGGGGCAGAGCTGAGTTACATCTCAAACGGAATAGGTAACATCGAACAAGGAGAGCAGCTGATTGGCAATGCATACGGAGTGTTTTTTCAGTCGCTCCAATACATGTTTTATCCATTCTTGACACTGTTTTTCATTTTGATGTTGATTCGAAAACAGGTGGATTTTGGTGCGATGTTAACAGCTGAGCGCCTGGCACGGAAGAGTGAAACCTCAAAGTCTTCTTTAGCATCCGTTGGTGAGGTGGATGATGTAGTGGATAGTAAAGAAAGAGTGTTTAATGGACTGTTGCCAATTCTTACTATGATAGGCGTGGCTGCCGTAGGACTTATATATCTTGGGAGTAAAGGCTACACCTGGGATGGTGATGCGTCTTTCACCACAAATCTTTCGAATATCATTGGCCGATCGGATAGTTATCTGGCGCTGCTCTGGGCCTCTTTCAGTGGTTTGGTGGTGGCGATAGTATTGACAGTTGTTCAGAAGATTCATTCAATTCGAAAGACGATGGAGTTTGTGGAGCACGGGGTTAAAACAATGATTCCGGCAATCATGATTCTTACCTTGGCCTGGGCATTAGGTGGATTAACTGAGCAACTTGGAACCGCAGAGTTTTTGTCTGATCTGATTGGAGGTAATATTCGCCCCGAAGCCCTTCCTACCATTGTTTTTATTTTAGCTGCATTAATCGCTTTCTCAACAGGTACCTCATGGGGAACTATGTCGATTCTTTATCCACTTGTTTTGGGTACAACGTGGAGTGTCTGCCAAGCAGGTGGACTGGATGTTGACTCGTCATTATCCATCTTTGCCAATGTGGTTTCTACGGTTATTGCCGGGTCCGTTTTAGGAGATCATTGCTCCCCGATATCCGACACAACAATCATGAGTTCACTGGCAACCGAGTGTGATCATATTGAACACGTAAGAACACAATTACCGTACGCGTTAACTGTAGGTGTGGTATCCATTTTACTAGGAACTCTACCTTCTGGATTTGGAATACCATTCTATGTAACCTTTCCCATAGCACTTCTAACGCTGTGGTTGATAGTCTCATATTTCGGTAAAAGCAGTGATACAGTGGGCGATTGACCTTTACTAAAGGATATCTTTGATAGTTCTTTATTAGATGGGAACTACCCAGAACATAGCTCAACAGAAAATTCGCAAAGCCATCCGTATAGGTGCGCTCATCTTGGTGCCTTTCATCGTAATTGGTGGAGGGAGCATGATATACCAGTTTTCTACCGGCGGTATTGATTCAATGGATTTCTCGTTTAACCAACTTTGGTCATGGGGAGATAAGAAAAAAGAACAACCTATGCGTGTCGAAGAAAGTGCCATGGTGCAACTTGCCGAATCACGGCCTTTCTTACAGCAACTCGTTAAGCAGCGGAATAAAAAAGCAATCGAAACGGTATCTGTAGCACCCGTTACACAACGTGTGCTTCAGCAAGTATCAAGCTTATCCAACACAACATTCTCCAAACCTTCCAACGAGTTCAAATTACTCGAATTGGAAATGCGCCAGCCTGCAGACGAACTAAACTATCTAAGAACAGGTGGACGATACATCGACATGTCGCAGAAGGAGTTTCTTATTCCTCAAGATATTACGCCGGAACGCTCGAGAGTAGCCATTGGTGCTTCGTTCACACCAGGAATAGCTTATCGGCGCCTGAGATACAATGATATTAATGATGTTGCTCGAATAGAGGACAACATGGCTTATACGTTTGGCCAGAGCAAAGAATATCGGAACAACAACGATAAACCCATAATGAATTTCTATTCGGGTGTTGATGTTTATGTAAACCTCAATGAACGCTGGAATATCCAAACCGGGTTTCATTATGCTTCTTTCGGAGAGAAACTCACCGTAATACGAAAAGACGATGCGAACGCAATTAGTCCAAGCATCTCGTCATCAAGTGCCTTTCTAAATAAGCAAAGTGTTTTTGAATCACCTGAAATGGTTGAGTACAGCGATAATGAGATTGTACCGTTTTCCAACTATTATGGGATGATGGAAGTCCCGGTGGTTGTATCCTACAGATTCAAATCGCTTGGAGATATGACCCATTTGGGTGTACAGCTTGGTTGCTCATATGCCTACTTGGATCACGCTGATGTGTTGATGTACAATTACGAAACCAACAAGTACTTCTGGATTCCAAGTTCAGATTTCCAATTGCTGAACCAACATCTGCTCACTGGTATTGCTGGTGTTGAACTTACGCAATACATCTCCAAGGAGATAGAAATATTCGCAAATCCGCAGTTCAAATACGTTGTTACTCCAACGTTCAAACGTGATTACGAAATCCGACAAAATCAGTGGTCGGCAGGTATGCGTCTAGGGATGAA
>CAJXLR010000354.1 GCA_913056425.1 uncultured Bacteroidota bacterium | reverse complement strand
AATGAAATCAATCAAGAACGCATACGTAAATGGGTTGAGGTAGTCTCTAGCTGGGCATCAAATGGTCTCGAGGAATGTTATTTTATGGTCCATCAACGCCCGGGAAAAGAATCTCCTGAATTAGCTCGGTTTGTCGTGAATGAGATGCGAAAATATTCTAATCTGGTTGTTCCCAACACGGGCAATCGTCTCCTTTAAATATCCAGCACAAGGCCAATGGGGCAATGATCTGAACCGAAAACCTCATTGTGAATTGTCGCATCAGATATTTTATCCTCAAGTTTTTGTGATACCAAGAAATAATCGATTCTCCAACCTGCGTTGGTCTTTCTTGCATTGAATCGCATACTCCAAAACGTATACTTTTCTTCCGTTGGGTTTAGCTTTCTAAAACTATCAATCAAGCCTACTTCGAGTATTCCGTCTAAACCATCAATTTCGGTTTGGGTATATCCGCTCGTTTTGTTGTAATTGGCTTTGTCGTTTTTAAGGTCAATTGATGTGTGAGCTACGTTAAAGTCCCCGGTTACAATCAATGGCTTTGATTTTTCTAGTTTCTTTAAGTATTCTGCAAATGCCTTATCCCAAGTGCTTCTGTAGTCCAAACGCTTTAAACCGCTGCCGCTGTTGGGCACATAGACATTAACCAAATAGAAATCGTCGAACTCCAAGCATATCACACGCCCTTCCTGATCGTGCTCCTCAACACCTATATCGCAGTTTACCGATATGGGTTCTACTTTGGTGAGCACAGCCACACCGGAATAGCCTTTTTTAACTGCAGAATTCGAGTAAATGTGGTATCCATTCAATTCGGCCAGGGCTTCTTTTACTTGGTCATCCTGAGCTTTGGTCTCCTGCATACAAAAGATGTCTGCATCAAAATCATATATCGTGTCATATAGGCCCTTTTTCACGGACGCTCTCACTCCATTTACGTTAAACGACACCAGTTTTTTCGTCATAATATTTCGAGAATTTCTTCGGTTGATCCATTGAAAATTACTTGCTCGCCCACCATTTTGCCCAAATATGCTTGTCCAATAGGACTGCCGGCTGAGAGTGCGAGTATGGTTTTGCCTTCAAGCACGATTTTCCCAAACGGTCCAATAAAAAATAGTGTTCGCGTATTTGTCTTAACCAATGCTCCCATCGACACTTCGTTAACATCGCGCATGGATAACGACTTTAATTGGCTAATCAACTTTGCTAGTTTGCTCTGTTGTCCGTTTAGTCTATCGAGTTCTCCTTGACTCATTGCTCGTGCCGTTTCGTATTTATCACCCGCAGAACTTTTCTCCTCACCCTCGATAGAAGACTGCACTTGAGCGATACTTTTTTGCAACGCCGTGAGTTTATCTTTAGCTTCAGACAGGAACGCATCTTTTATTTGATTCTTCGATAACAATTTTTGGGCAATTAGATTTTGCTTATAATGTCATTAAGACAATCAATCGCAAAATTGCCATAAATCTCGACAATTGCCCCTTGCTTTGCACTCATGTTTGGATTATTAGATAAATTAATGGGGAACAACGCCGACCTAGGTGAGGTAGTTTCCCGTGGCGCAATTGTATTAGACGTGCGCTCAAAAGGTGAATATCAATCAGGTCACGGTAAACCGTCGAAAAACATTCCGTTGGATCAGATTGAAAGTAACATTGCGACAATTAAAGGTTGGGACAAACCTATTATCACGTGCTGTGCAAGTGGCATGCGAAGTGGTTCGGCGGCTTCAATATTGAAGAACCACGGTATCGAAGCCTACAACGGAGGTCCATGGCAAAAAGCCAACCAAATCATCAAAGGTTAACAGCAAACCTTGGCGCACATTCCTTGTTATCAAGTAAATGGCAAATTTTAAAGAATTAGTAACAGCAGATAAGCCTGTACTTGTCGATTTCTTCGCCGAATGGTGTGGCCCATGCCGCATGATGCCTCCAATCCTTGACGAGGTAAAGAACCAGTTGGGTGACCGCGTTCGTATTTTAAAAATCGACGTAGACAAAAACCCTGAATTAGCGAATAGTTTACACGTACGAGGCGTACCAACTCTGATGCTATTTAAAAACGGAGAATCCGTTTGGCACCAGAGTGGAGTACTTCAGGCGAATGATTTAGTCCGAGTGATACAAACAGCATAGCACAAGTACAGAATGAACTGCGATATATAGTGCGGTTCATTCTGTATTTTTACGGCTATGTCATCAAAACACATCCCGCACAACCGCGACTCATATTTAGCATTATACAAGGCTTCGACTGAGAACCCTGACAAATTTTGGGGAGAATTCGCATCGGACGAATTTCATTGGTACAAAAAGTGGGATGAAGTGTGTAAAGCGGATTTACACGAACCAACCATCGAGTGGTTCAGTGGAGCTCAATTAAACATTACCGTAAACTGTATCGACCGTCACTTGGACACCCGAGGTGACCAGACTGCCATCATTTTTGAGCCTAATGATGTGTCAGAGGAGAGTATCCATATCTCATACAAAGAACTTCACGCTGAGGTATGTAAAACCGCAAATATGCTGCGTTCAATTGGCGTAAACAAAGGAGACCGCGTTT
>CAJXLR010000353.1 GCA_913056425.1 uncultured Bacteroidota bacterium | reverse complement strand
ACAAACGCAGATGCCATACATCCAGGATATGGTTTCTTGAGCGAGAATGCCAAGTTTTCAGAGTTGTGCCAGGAAAACGGAGTTAAGTTTATTGGTGCCTCTCCTGAGATGATTAATGCAATGGGAGATAAATCCAATGCAAAGAAAACCATGAGAGCTGCCGGAGTTCCATGTGTTCCGGGATCCGAGGGCTTGCTTGAGTCTTGTGAAGAAGGTATAAAGTTAGCCAACGAAGAGATTGGTTATCCGGTAATCATGAAAGCTACTGCCGGTGGTGGTGGTCGTGGGATGAGAATCGTATGGAACGACGACGAGTTCCGCGAGGCATGGGATAGTGCACGGAAAGAAGCTGCTGCAGCATTTGGAAATGATGGAATGTACCTTGAAAAGTTTGTTGAGGAACCGAGACACATCGAAATCCAGATTGCAGGAGATCAATACGGAAAAGTATGTCACCTCTCTGAGCGAGATTGCTCAATACAGCGTAGACACCAAAAACTGATTGAGGAAGCTCCTTCTCCGTTTGTGGATGACGAATTACGTGAAAAGATGGGCGAAGCGGCAATCAAAGCTGCTGCTGCCATTAAATATGAAGGTGTTGGTACGGTAGAGTTTTTGGTGGATAAGAACAAGAACTTCTACTTCATGGAAATGAATACCCGAATCCAAGTAGAGCATCCGGTTACCGAAGAGGTAATTAACCATGACCTAATCATGGAGCAGATCAAATTAGCTGCAGGAATCCCAATCACAGGAAAGAATTATCTACCTCAAGGGCATAGTATCGAATGTCGAATAAACGCTGAAGACCCTTATAACAACTTCCGACCAAGCCCTGGTGTGATTGAAGTATTGCATAAACCTGGAGGTCATGGTGTACGTGTGGATAGTCACATATATGCAGGCTATCGTATTCCACCAAACTACGATTCTATGGTGGCGAAGCTGATTGTAAAAGCAAACACTCGAGAGGAAGCAATCACTAAAATGCATCGAGCTTTGAATGAATTTATCATCGACGGCGTAAAGACAACCATTCCGTTGCAGATAAAGCTAATGGAAGACGAAGACTTTAAGGCCGGAAACTTCACAACGAAGTTCATGGAGACCTTCAAGTTCTAGATCAAAATTTCATTTTTACATCCGGATTAACGGTCCTATTTTTACGGCTTTTGTAGTTTGTTTTTCGAATGAAAATACCTGCAGAGGCTTCTTTTGAACTCGTATATAGTGTTAGTATTCACGCTCAACTTGGGGCGGTGCTGGAGGCGTATGTTGTTCAGCTAACCAGTGCAGGAAACTTGTCTATGGTATCTCAACGAGTGCTTGGGGTAAATGCCGACTATTATGGGAAGAAACTGCACGAATCCGACGTAAAGGCTTTACATCTTCTGGACGAGATTTCTCCTGAATACATTGTAAAACGGTTTAGCACGGTTAAGAAAATTAGGCCTCGGGAGTTTTTCGAAAAACACTTCAACGAAACAATCTTTAAACAACAGATACGTCCTCATATAGAGCGGAGAATTGTTGAGGTCATGCAACTCATCAGGGGAAGACGAGTATTTATTAAAAAACTCAAGAATGTGACCCATACTGAGGTTGAGTGGTGTGACGAACCGGCATCAGTTCTATTCCACCTTAGAAAGAACCCAACAAACACGCACTACTTCGCGACTATCAAAAATGATAACGCACGTGTGCCATTCGCTCAAAACCACTCTATTCTTTTGTCCGCAACACCATGTTACTTAATATCAACAGGAAAGATTCTGCAGTTTGAAACGGGCTTTGATGGCAAGAAGATTGCACCATTCATGCATAAGCGCTTTATTGAAATTCCAGAGCGGAACGAGAAGACATATTTCACCAAGGTTATTGCACCATTGCTTGAGAAATATCCTGTTCATGCCAAGGGGATAGATATCCGCAGTGAAAAGCATGTTGCGTCACCATTACTCAGAATTGTAGAACAATTGGATGGTAAATGTCGGCTTGGACTTCATTTCAAATATGGTGATTACGTCTTTGCCTATCACTCGTCTAAAAATGTAAGTGTCCGACTTTCAGAGACCGATGGGCGTTATGTTTTTCATAGAATCAAAAGGTCAAAGCAGTGGGAGGATGTTAAACGAAAGGTTCTTGAGGTAAAGGGACTAATGCATGTTGGGTCGTCTGTTTTTGCACCCAGTGTGGACGCCGGGACCAATCAGGTGCTCGAGTGGGTTGCAGATAATAGGTTGGACTTGCAAAAGGCCGGTTTCGAGATTGAACAAAACCTGAGTCGAGTATACAGCCTTGTTAAACCTGAACTTACCTTGGAAGCCAAGCTCGAGGGAGATTGGTTTGATGTAAAAGCAAGATTATCATTGGGAGGTTTCGAACTTCCCATTGCTGTTGTGCGTAACGCAATCTTAGATGGCAAGACTGAAGTTCAACTTCCAGATGGAACATATGCGGTAATTCCTGCAAAGTGGGTCGAACAGCTCACAGGTTTGGCACTTTTGTCTACCGATAAGAACGGTATTCGACTTAAAAAGCACCACATCGGTGTTGTTCAGCCCTTCCTTCAAAAAGATCAA
>CAJXLR010000352.1 GCA_913056425.1 uncultured Bacteroidota bacterium | reverse complement strand
TGGCTTGCGGGATGATACCGAAACCAGAAGGGTCTTTCGTGGCACCCAGCATTGTCTGAGTTTTTCCAGATCCTGTTTGCCCCTAACAACTGTTAGAAATATCGCTTTAATTATCACATCTAATTTACATATGCAAATATTGTTCCGTTGTAACCATTAGTGGTGAAGTATGGCCCTAGATCCTCCCATACACCATTATTAAACACTTCTACCACTCCGCCATCACCTGAGGCTTCTGTCTCAAATTTGTGGAAGAAACTCAAGTTAGCTCCTTGAGCATTGGTGAGATCAAAACTATTTTCAATCCATGCGTCAGTTTCAGAAGCCAAGTTAATCATGAACCAACTACGAGATCCGCTGTTTGCTGTGGTTGTTGAAATTCTCCACTGCAGCGCACCGGTTGCCACATCTTTGACCCATCCACCATTATCGGTTTCCACGTCATCCGTCCAATACTCCACTCCACCAATATCGCGTTTAACTAGAACGTCGTACGAACAACGGAATGTGTCTGATGGATTCAAGTTTGGCACTTCAATCTCCATCGTATTGTCATTCACGTTTGAAACACAATTGTTATCAGAACTTAGGAAATCTGCTTCCTCACCTAATGTGTCTTTTAAAACCAATGCTTGGAGCTCACCCGAGCTTGTATTAACTAACTCAATCGAGTAAGTAATCGTATCTCCTGTAAACGCCTGCGTTTGACTCGTCTTGGTAAGAACGAAAGATTCAACAAAAGGTGGTAAATCAAATGCTTCTTGTCCATCGCTTCTACTTCGCGAGCTACCTTGTGTTGCGCTGTAACCTAAGCCACGATTTGCAAATACGGTCCAAATAAGTTTCTGGTTATCACCACCATATCGCAATTCATCCGCTCTTAATATCGCATCACGACCATCAACAAATCCAGGTCCGCATGGTTGCAATTTCATTGCATCCAATACAAGCCACATGGCCATGTTATTACCGCCTGTTCCGCGATAAATGTCCTCATCAAAACCGTGCTTTTCTACTAAAGCCCAGTACATGTCCCACAATACAGTACACCATACACTTCCCACACCGTGAGGTACAGTGAAGCGAGCATCTTTGATATCGTCATACGTTACCGGATTAACGGACATATCTACGGTGTACGGGAAAGGTCTAATACCACCACCTGTAATGGGTTGACCAGCCGAATATGTGCCAATACCTCTTGGTTTTTCTGGCTTGTCTCCTGGTGTGTGAGTCATTACAAGTGTTATAAAGTCACTCCAACCTTCACCCATTTGCTCTGCGTAAACGTTTGATTGTAAACACGTTGAATTATTTGCACCACCTGTTAATCGCGTACTAATGCCGTGACCAAACTCATGAGAAATCACTCCATTATCAAAATCGCTATCTCTGAAATTACCGGTATACGTGATTGAATCGTGAAGCGTTCCAACCACAGAGTCTACCACGATTCGTGCTTTGATGTTGTTCCCGTCAGTTTGACCAATCATAATTGCCGGAATGGTAATACCTGTGCCGTCTCCCCCCATTGCAAATGGAGCAGTTGTTCTATTATTAACCACGATTACACCAAGTGCACCGGCAGTCTGAGCGTTGCGCATCTTGGTTACGAAGTTGCAACCTCCTCTATCCACAACAGCAAACTTGCCGCTGATATCGTTTGTAATGGTATTACAACCTTGGCTACCATTTGCACTTCCATCTTCCACAATCTCTAATTCTGCGGTCAATGGATCCTGCGGTAAGGGCGCTCCGGATGTTGAATTCACTGCATTGTATGGACGAGCAATTAAAGATGGTTCTTTGATTTCAAAAATATTGCTGATCACAGATCCGCCACCCCAGAGGAACATCTGCATTCTGCCGTTGGTTCCGTCTGTTCGAGGGTTAAAGTTTGCGTTGTTCAACCCACTTCCATCTTGTGCATCGGCTAATACGTCATCACCACCTATACCTCCTCGGCCGTAGTTGTTTTCTTGGTAGTTCCCGGATGCTTCGTCAAAACCGTAGTGATACCAAACATCGTGATTTAAGTTATTCCAGAAGAACAAGTTAATTACCGACGCTTCGAGGTAATTAATCGCCGATCCACTTAAAGAGAAGTCGGCATCAAACGTTAGCGACGGACCTCCATCCGGACTTAAACCGGGCTGGTTATCGTTATCTCTATCATCGCTGGCGTGCACATTATTTCCACGCGTAATAGTAAACTCCGCACCTTCAGCGCCGTTGGTATCATGCCAGCCATATGGCGAAGCGGTAGAATCTTCAACACCCGAAACCACTACACGGTTGCCATGATTCGGACTTTCGAGTGGGAATGGGAAAACATTGTATGACGCAGTTGCCTGTGTTTTATGTACTTTTTGAGCTGATTGTACTTCAGGAGTAGGTTGTACGAAAGGCGTATGCTCGTTGTGCGTATGGCAACCAAAATTGCATTCGATAATCTGACTTGAGCTTTGCAAAACCTCTCCGGTATTAGCATCCACAACACCGTAGTAAGCGTGGTGTCCAAATCCTAGATAATCTACAAACCAGGCAGAATGCAATATACCTTGATGCAAGAAATACCCTTTTTCTAAAACGATT
>CAJXLR010000351.1 GCA_913056425.1 uncultured Bacteroidota bacterium | reverse complement strand
GCCGCAATGGTGTGGCTCATCGTTACACCACTGGATAATACGTCATCGATAATGACCACTTTCTTTCCGCCGCCAACCTGTCCGTATTTGTTCGATAGTGCACCTGCGCCCGGTTCTCCATCGACGTTTCGATGAATCGCAACTTCGACATCGAGAGCCTGAGCCACTTCATGAGCAAAGGCGATTCCATTGATCGAAATTCCAACAATCGTATCCACTTCTTCGACTTCTTCAACCACTTCGATAACACAATCAATCCGCTGGTGCCACTTGCATTGTCATCTGCGCCGTTGTGAATTTCATTGGTGTTTTTGGCCAAGGAATTTCCATGTTGCCCCATTCCCAAGTGATCGTGATGAGCACCTATGATAACGGTATGCTCCGCACCGTTGTCTTTAAATCCAACTACGTTATAAGCCGTATCCTGATCGACCAATACTTTCAACGATAAGTCTATCGTCTTAAAATAATCTACGTCTTCCAATACGCGGTCAATAAAAATAACCGGAACGTTTGATGGCTCCATGGTAAGACTTAGCTCCCCTTTGGGTTTCTCAACTTTTTCATTCGCCCGATAGAAGAAAACCGCTTTCGCGCCACGTTTAACCGCTTCATCCACGCGCACGGACAGACCGTGCCATGCCAAATAAGCGCTGTGAGGGTGAATACCATCCGGGCTTCCGATATTGATTAGCACAGCTTTGCCCTCAACATCCTTTCCTTCATAATCGTTGCGTTTATCCGATGCTACACCAAAACCGGCATTCACTACAACTCCATCGAATTCCCCACCATTTGAGGAATACGACAACGGATAATAGTCTTTGAACAATCTAAAATTCTCACCGTTGAGTGTGAATTGCGACTTACCGTCCGCGATACGTAAGGTAGTTATAGTGAACTTGTGGAAATATCCATCGTTGCCTTTAGGTTCGAGTTTGTTCCGTTTGAAAGCATCTGCGATGTAATAGGCACTCATATGCTCGCCTTCCGTCCCAGTTGCTCTTCCCATAAGCTCGTCTGAAGCTAGGTACGTTATGTCAGCCCGAACTTGCTTTAACGCTTTGCGCTCTTTGCAATTTAGTTTTTGAGCTGAAGCCGAAAGCCCCGAGATTAAAGCGATAGAAATCAACAGCGTTCTATTCATTATTGAGAATGTCATGAAGTTTATATGTTTTCGTAAATAATTTCGATGATGTACTTAACTAAGATAAGTAACAAAAGCGCCGCAAATATAGCTTGCAACTGATGGCTTTTTATTTTCTTGGTGGCCTTTACACCCAAGGGTGCTCCAATAAAAATACCTACAATTACGGGTATGGATGTATAGAGTTGAATATAACCCAGAGACCCGGCGAAAACTTGTTCGGATTGCTGTAAAGCATAAACAACCAGGAATGGTAGAACCATAATAGGGATTACACCAATGCTGATGCCTGCAGCCTTACGCATGTCCATCCCCATAACCATGGTAAGCAAGGGCAGCATTGCAACTCCTCCACCCAAACCAGACAATGCGGATATAATTCCTGTCACCACGCCAATAAGTGCGTATCTGACGGTATTAAATGGTGCTTCCGATACTTCAGTCGACTTGCCCTTGTAAATGCGATACAACGTAAAAACAAGTGCCAATACAAAGAGTATTTTGAAATAAACCTCGTTGTACCAGGTAAACCCGGTAATGATGTACGACAAGCCCGCACCGAAAATCATGGCTGGAATAGCAATTGTGAGAATGATTCTAGGATAGAATGTTCCCATTCGAGCGTGTTTATAACTACTAACTGCTCCTGAAAACAACACTGCCAGAAATGAGTTGGCCAAAATAAACCGCACCGCTTCATGGTTGTCTAACCCTTTTTGACGGAACAACCAGTCGAACACCGGAATGAATATTATGCCGCCACCAACACCCAGCAATCCGGACAAAAAGCCACCGCACGTACCAAAAAGTAAGGCTAAAATACTATCGTTCATGAGGGTTATTGATTCCCCTTCAAGATGTTCTTATATCGAGTTGGATTGGCAAGCAAGCTCAGGGCCTCTCGGACGTCCGGATCTTCATCAAAGGTTGCCTCAACGAGTGCACGGTCGTAGAAATACCGGCTAGCTATCTCTGTTTCGAGCAACTCAACGATTTCTTTTTTATGCTTATTGATGTCGTCTGTTTTATTTTGCTCGAAAGCACTTCTCAGACTAGCTATTTGCCCTTGCAACGCCGTATGATAATGTTCTTCTTTCGCCTGCTTCTCCAGTGTGCTGATCGCAAGCTCGGTCTCTGTTTCATACCCGTATTCCTTTCCCGAGATAAACTCCTTGAACGCTGTAAAATCAGCATCTGAGATGTGAAAGTTTTTAGGTTCTGCAATGGTATCGTGTTCGTTGCGATACTTAGTGGCAAAGTCAAAGATTAGGTGATTTTTAACCAACGACTTCGAAATGTTTGAAAGCTCAGGTAGACCTACTTTGATGTCTGGATTAACACCCTCGCCATCTGTAACCGGTCGCTTGTTATTTGTGTAGAACACTTGCTTTAATGAATCTGCTACAGATATAGCGCTACCATTGACTTTGTGCGCATAATCCAAACGCTGAATACATCGCCCG
>CAJXLR010000350.1 GCA_913056425.1 uncultured Bacteroidota bacterium | reverse complement strand
GATTAAGGCTACCATCCAAAGGGCTTCACGACCAATATCTAAAACTTCACCATGTGTCATCACCAATCCCCCTAAGTTGCTGGAAAGAAACTTCCTGCCAATGTGCCTAAGGTTAATTGCCATCCATCAATCAAGACGAAAAGCATCAGCTTAAACGGCAATGAAATCATCATTGGTGACAACATCATCATACCCATCGACATCAAAACACTTGCCACAACCAGATCGATCACAACGAAAGGTATAAAAATCATAAAGCCAATTTGAAAGGCTGTTTTTAGTTCACTAGTGATAAAAGCAGGGATCAAAATACGCAACGGAATAGCTTCTTTGCTCTCAATAACATCCTGCCCAATTAAATTGGCAAATAGTGCTACATCGTTTTCACGTGTCTGCAACAACATGAATTCTCGCATCGGAACAATGGCTTTTTCCAAAGCAGGCTCTGCCTCTAATGACCCACTTAAGTAAGGCTGCAAAGCCTCTGTATTCACTCTTTCAAATACTGGCGCCATGACGAAAAAAGTTAAAAATAAAGCCAGTCCAATCAACACCTGATTAGGCGGTGTTTGCATGGTACCCATTGCCTGACGAAGAATTGAAAGGACAATAATGATTCGAGCAAATGCGGTGGTCGTTAACAAAAGTGCTGGCAACAATGTCAGCACAGTCATTAACGCTAATATTTGAAGCGTCAGGCTATAAGTTTGATCGCCATTGGGTTGATTTTGCACAACCACGCCCGGCATCAATGCTTCATTCGCTAGCAATTGGCCAGAAGATAGGCCAATCAGTAATGCCATCAATAGTTTTAAATAAAACGACGACATTATTGTTTACCCCGCTGAGGCAATACCGAGCTAAGAGATTGGGATAACTGCGTCTTAAAAGATTCCTTCTCAGGCTGTGTAATCGTAGAGGTGCTCGCTTCTACCTCGGCTTGCTCTAACTCTTTAAGTAAATTTATCGATTGGGCAGTTACGCCTAGAACTAAGCGCTTACCTTCTACAGAAGCAATAACAATGCGCTCTCGAGTACCAACTGATGCTGCCTCAATAATATGAATGGATTTACCGCCAAAAATGTTCTTTTTGTCTTGAAGTTTGCGAACAATCCAAAACACACCAAACATCACTAGGAAAACAAAAATGAGTCCTAGCAAAGGTTGCACTAAAGAGAGTTCACCGTTCATGGCTAGATACTTTGATTAAATCTTACGTAGGCGATCAGCCGCATCAAGTACTTGTGTCAGACGAACACCGTAACGTTCGTTAACAACAACCACTTCGCCTCGAGCAATAACCGTGTTATTGACCAAAATGTCAATTGATTCACCAGCCACTCGATCTAACTCAATCACACTACCTTCACTTAGTTTGAGTAAATCACGGATTTGCATACCCGTTCTGCCAACTTCAACCGACAGGGTAACTGGGATATTCTGGAGAACATCCAGGTCCATTTCGTCTTCTAATGTAGCGAGGGTTTTTACCTCTTCTTCTGGCGCCTTTTCTGCAACGTCTTGTTGTTCGTCACTCATGACTTACCCTCTTCTTTTTTTAGACCAAGCAGTCGAATTGCTGCATGACCATTAACGGTGCCATAAATACCTTCATAGGTAGGCACACCTTCAACTTGAACTAACACGGTATCCGGCATTTTTATGGGAATAATGTCACCCACTTTAAGGTTCATTAAATCTAACAATGAGATCCGTGGATAAGCTAAATCAGTCTTAAGATCTAGCTCTACATCTTTGACGCAATCTTTTAATTGACGCTTCCACGCACGGTCGCGTTCATCTGCATAATCAGCTTGAACCTGATTTTTTAGCAAATGACGAATTGGCTTCATCGCACCAAAGGGATAAACAACCTGAATTGTCCCCGTGATGTCATTCGCCATCTCAATGGCAAATTCCGAGACAATCACTAAATCTGTATCATCAACAATCTGTGCAAATTGTGGATTAATTTCACTTGTGACATGCTCAAAATTCAACTTGTAGACAGGCTCCCAAGAATTTTTCAAATCTGAAAAAATACCTTGGACTATCATTTGGATCACACGACTTTCTGTCGGCGTGAATTCGCGCATTCCCTCTACTGTCGTGCGCGACTTACCGCCACCGCCGAAAAAACGATCCAATGAATTAAAAATTATCTGTGGTTCAATAACGAAAAGTGCGTTACCTCTTAATCCATCTAATTTAATAATATTGAGTGAAATAGGGACTTTTAACTGCTTCCGATAATCTGCAAAAGACTCTACTCGAAGCTCTGCAATTTTAATCTTTGGTTGATACTGCAGCATTCCCGCCAAGGTAACTCGAAATAATCGGGAGAATCGATCACTAATCATCTCCAGTGCACCAAGGTGAGCTACCAAACCACTATCTTCACTGGCTAAATCATAAATAGCCGCATTAGGGTTGGTTCTATAGATCCCAGGGGAGCTAAACCCAGACGAATCCGCATCTGCATTAGTCACCAATGCATCAATTTCTTCCTGCGAAAGTAATTGTGATGACGGACTCATAATAACTGCAAAACATTCTCGTTAAAGTAGACTTCTACGATGCCGCCTAAATCGTCGTATTTCATCAATACACG
>CAJXLR010000349.1 GCA_913056425.1 uncultured Bacteroidota bacterium | reverse complement strand
GCATTTAAATGAGGTATAATGGTAAAATTGTTGCAAAATGCATACAGTTGGCCTTAGTATCTCAACAGAACCGTTGTAGCAATGAGAGATTGTTGTAAGTTGTTTCCCTTCAATACTCTCTAAATGGAGGTACAAAATGTTGGTTCATACATTTGGATTATTCTTCACTGCATCCATGTTCCCCGAATTCAGTTGTAACAACATCATTCCCGGGGCAGGATTTTCGACATCGGTAATGTCATATTTCTCAAGAAAGCTCTCGGTTAATGTACCGCTAGATCCCATGCCGTTCTGACCCGATTGTGCTCCGGCGAGCTTTGCGAGATAGGAATACTGACGCATGGGTGGAATATCTTCCGAATTTCCATTGATGTGTATCACACCATTTATTACTTCAAGCGTATCACCGGGAATTGCCACACATCGTTTGATGTAATTCTCTTTCTTATCAACCGGTCTGCCCCGATCTTCAGGCCAGTTAAAAACTACAACGTCCCCGTTCTTAATTTTTCCCAAACCCGGTAATCTGTAGTATGTAAACTTTATAGCCTCCGAGTATGCTTTGGTATTTGTAACCGGCATGGTGTGATGCGCAAAAGGAAAGCATAGCGGTGTCATAGATAATCGGGTACCGTAACTCACCTTGTTCACAAACAAGAAATCCCCAACCAAGAGTGATTTCTCCATCGAAGAGGTTGGGATTTGGTATAGCTCAATAAACATACTGCGGATCACCGTTGCAGCAATTACAGCGAAGTATATGGCGTCTATCCACTCGCCAAGCTTGTGTTTATGTCTGTGGAAATAGCGATAAACGTAGTACCCCCAAACCAACAGTTCCCAAATTAGAAAGAAGACAATACTGCCAATAATTGAAGCACCGGCCCCAAATATTAAGACACCTAGAATTGTGAGGTTAAGAATCGTCCAAACAATTAAGACAATCTTGGTACGAGTCCGAAACTCGCTAAAAAGTTCTATTGGGTTGTATGTCATATTAGATGTTTAACAAGTCTTTCATAGTGTAAATACCGCTTTTCCCCTTCATCCATTCAGCGGCAGTTAAGGCGCCACTCGCAAAACCAATTCTGCTGTGAGCCGTATGTTTAATCTCTATACTATCGATGGAACTGTCAAATTTCACGGTATGGGTCCCCGGTACGCCTTGTTCCCTAAACGAACGTACAATCATTTCTAGTTCGGTTGGCTGTGACCCTTCTCCATTTTCGTGATGAATCCAATCTTTTTTTCTACCAATGGTTGATAACAAGCGTTCTGCCGTGGTAATAGCTGTGCCACTCGGCGCATCAAGTTTTTCGGTGTGATGTATCTCATCAATACTTGTTTCGTAATCAGAGTAGTCGCTCATCAACTGACCTGAGAACTCAATTAGCTTCCAGAATAAGTTTACACCAATGCTAAAATTGGTAGCGGTAAATAAACCTCCGTTATTCGCCGTAACATATTCACTTACTGAATTAAATGAGTCGTACCAAGCTGTAGTCCCAACAACAACTGGAACACCGGCATCAACACACTTTTTGATATTTGCCTCAGCAGAATCGGGAGTGGTAAACTCTATAGCGACATCCGAACCCTTAAGGTCGTTTGCCTCAAATCCTTCACGATCTGCACGCAAACTAATCTCATGACCACGCTCCAAAGCAATTCCTTCAATTGCTTTACCCATTTTACCGTATCCAATCAGTGCTATTTTCATATGCAAGAGCACAAATCTACAATATAATGGCAAGGGTTTATCCACCATTAAACAGGCTATATTAGCTTTGTGTCGATGAAACGATGGATCATAATTATACTGGCCATTTTGGTACTTGGAGGTGGTGTGATGGCCTATGTCTTTTACACTCAAGTCTATGCCGACAATGTTACCGATACTGAAACGGGTGTACATGAGTTATACGTAAAGTCGTCTTGGAATTATGATTCGCTAACAACGGCATTGCTTCCCATACTTAATGATTACAATTCGTTCAATCGCCTAGCGCAACGGATGAATCTCCCCAATAAGGTTATCCCAGGTAAATATGTGATTGCAGATAGCTTGGGAAATCGACCTCTTATTCAACAGTTGAGATCCGGTACAACCCAAGATGTCGAAGTAGTTCTAACGGGGACACTCACCCGAGAACGAATTATCCCAACCATTGCTAGCTATCTTGAAGTGGATAGTGTTGACTTGCAAGCACTTCTGAGTAATACGAGTATTCTTGATTCGCTTGGTTTTAATGAGGAGAATTGGCCTTGTTTATTCGTCGCTAACACATACCGATTTAACTGGGCTGCGTCAGCGAAAGACGTTGTCGAACGATTTGTTAAGGAGCGAAGTAAGTTTTGGTCGGGAGAACGAACGGAAAAAGCCAAACTTCTTGGTCTAACTAAGAATGAAGTAATAATACTTGCCAGCATTGTTGATGGGGAAACGACCAAGTTTGATGAGATGGCACGTATTGCCGGTTTGTATCTCAATCGTTTGGAAATGAATATGTTACTTCAGTCGGATCCTACAGTTCGGTATCTGATGCCTGAGAGCGATAGACAACGCGTGACCAATGAAGACTTGGTTCGCGAAAGTCCGTATAACACCTATA
>CAJXLR010000348.1 GCA_913056425.1 uncultured Bacteroidota bacterium | reverse complement strand
GGTACTATTACCTCACTTGTGGATCTCGGCGTGATTGCTTCAACTAATGGATCTACCCTAAGTTTCACACAAAAGCGAAGTGAAACCCCGCAATTCGATAGAGTCGAGTTGGGCGGAGGACTTGGTACTGTGGAATTTAGTTCCCCACTTGCATCTACAGGCAACGTCTATGTTTTCTCGAGAGATGGACGTCAAATTTCTGGTCCTGCGCTGTCTGAGATACAAATTCAAGAATATATCAATCATGAGAACGGCTTCCTTGAAGACGCTGACTATCGTGCAGATTATCTGGATTCAAATTTTTTGGGATCGTCAGTCAAGGAAATGGGCGTGAATTTGAATTACCAATTCACACTCCCAGCAAGCGGAAATAGTTCATCAAGCGTGAGTCAAAGATATTTTTCTGGGAACGGCATCAGCAGTAGCTTGAACCGCCAGGGTTTTGATATTTGGATTGGTGAGATAAGTACAGGCTCAGTTCGTCAGGTTATATCCGTAGATCCAGGATTAATGGCCAGCGATGTAAAAAAATCTATAGATATCGGTTTATCGAAATTTGGTATAACGGCATCAGCTAGCAACAAAATCAAAGCGTCACTGAGCACGGGTGTGCAATATCCGTCCACTGTAAATTTTGGTTTAAAAAATCTAGATGGCACTTATTCAGATATCAGCGTTGGCTTAACAAGTGGCGATTTAACAAAATTGGTAAATCAGATTAACTTGGTTTCTGAGCAAACCGGAGTGGTTGCACAACTTTCAAATGTCAGTTCTGCTTTCACACTTGAGCAAGTACACGGTGATGAAATTGTTTTTTCGGATTTTGAAATTAATGGTTCTGGAACATCTGAAAACGAGTTTCTTTTCCTACAAAAAATAACAAATAATGGCGCAACAATACAAGACGCTTCCGAAAAGCTTTTTTCTGGTAAAAGCTTACGAATATCGGGCGATATTGATCTTCATTCCAGTAGTAATTTTGCTGCTTCAATTGCTCCATATGCTGGGCAAGACAGTCCAGAATTTGCAGATGCTCAAGGTTCCAAGCACAGCAGATTCATTACTGAAAATTTATCTTTGGCAGGTGATACCGCTTCAATCAATTTTGATTTTGCGTCTGATGTTTTTGAAAATTCAATCAATGGATTTTCTGCCACGGCATATGTTGCAGATGCAAAGCTTGCGTTCGAAATTAATGATACTGAAGTTGAGGTAAATATTTCCGAGCTAAGTGATAAATCTTCGCGAGGGATCGCAACAGAAATTGTCAAACAGTATAGGTCGTCCAAGCAGATCAACCTAGTCACTGAAATTGAATTTCCAACTAATTCACTGAATTCTAATGAAGTTATTGAATTTGAATTTGAGGGTAAGAAATACACTGCTAATATAGATCTTCCCAATGGTGATATTGATCGTCTCGCTGAAGCTGAAGTGTTTTGGGACGGCAACGGCGATCAACGGTTTACCACTTCACTTATGCCAACGAATGACGGTTATTTGTTCGTGCTTGGCGCGCGAGAAGGAGTTCCAACTGCTGAGATTATGCACTTCAATAGTCTGAACGTGTCTGCGGTGGTGACGCAAAAATTAACTGGTCCTGAAGACGAAGACTTAAATCAAAGCACAACAACAATATCTGGAACATCGCTTTCGGACGCCGAGGTTGCTGAGCTTGATGCGTTTCGTGAAGAGTATGCCAATTCCACAAGAGCGGCAGTGTCAGATTTTGGATTGGAATTGTTTAATATTGATGGAGAATATATCGAAACCAATTCATCGCTAACAAGTAGTGTAGTTTCTCATGTTGAGCTAGAAAACTTACCAAATGAAGAGTTGATAGTTTTATTTGATAATGCCACGACCTCAAATTTCTCTGTGAAGTATTCTAGTTCTCCACTAATAGAGCCTGAAAAGCGTGATCTAATTGTAAAATCGATTGATAGTGAGTTAGGCATAGTCGAGGTTTTAGATGCCGCTACGCGACAAAGTTTAGCAACTCGTGTAATTGATGTAGAGGGCAAGTTTAGCGCACTAGGCTTTGATTTTGAGCTTGATAGTGCCACCGTTTCCGGGGATGAATTTGAAGTTCAACACACTTCAGGCGGTTATGCAAACTCAGATAATATTCTTAATTTGTTGGCATTAACTGATTACGATTTAGAAACAGGCAGTGGTGAATTCAATCAAATATTCAAACAAATAGTTGCGGATCTAGGGATGGAAGTGAAGTCATCACAGATTACACGCGATGCTGCTGAAAATGCTAAGCAAGCAATCTTGGAATTGAAGGACGAGTTTTCAGGAGTGAACCTAGATACAGAAGCTGCAAACCTTATGGAGCAACAGCAAGCCTATCAAGCACTAGCACGCGTCTTAAGTACTGCAAGAGACCTTCTGAACACTTTAATGGAGGTGATTTAAGTCATCATGACAAACATCAGTTCAAAATTGTTCAACCAACAAGTTATGAATTCGCTGAAGTCGTTAGATAGTCGGATTAGTGAACTTCAAAATGAAACTTCAACAGGTCTCCGCACTATTTCAGCATCTGCGGACCCAATCCTCGTAAGTGAATTAAATACCGGAAAAGAGTTGCTTTCGAAGTTTGAT
>CAJXLR010000347.1 GCA_913056425.1 uncultured Bacteroidota bacterium | reverse complement strand
CACTCATTGTCGTAGTTGGCATTGGAATAGGTCATGCACTAGGTGCTAAAGACGGAGAAAGTGCGATGACACGCTTTGGTGATGGTTGTGTTCGTGGCGGATGGCTGGGGTTTCTGATCGGAGTAGCCTTAATTGCGGGTAGTCCAGTTGCTGCGGCTATGGACTTTAGTGCATTAATGCCTGCATTATCCGTGGCTACACTTACGCCATTGTATGGATACTTAATTAAAATAATTACAATGCAGTTTGATTAAATTCCCTGCCAAAGTATTTACCTCGGTCATCCCTGCAAAAGGTGGTAAACAAGAGATCATCGGTCTTAATCTATATCTGATAAAGTAAAGCCATACGCTACTTTTTTGTAATGTAATTACCGGTTGTCAGAAAGGCCAAATACTAACATTGTGGGACTAACGGTGATGTGCATTTTAGAAAACGTCAAATTTGTAGGGTTAAAGAAGATTTGTTATGATTAAAGCGATGACACATATGTTTTTAGCTGCAGTTATGGTTGTTATAACAGCTTCGGCTGTTCCTGCCGAAGGCATATTTGATTGGCTCTTTTCCTCTGGTAAACCAATCACCGCAGAAATTACCCTCGATAATAGGTGCAAGGTCAAATCTGATTACTTCGTTGTTCGTGACCTTGATACTGGTGCTTATGCGAAATTCTTTCGTGACAAAGCGTCGTTAGATACCAAGTCAGGTTCACCTATACAATTACAATTGTCGCCATCGGTAAAACATGTATTTTATGAGGGGGTAGCCGTTTCAGCCCGAAAGACGATGAAAATTAAAGCTGATTGCACTACACGTTCTCTCGGTGGCGTGGGTCCATCTTCCAAAAACCCCTTTTTAAACAGTAATTAACAAACCTAACTTCTAACAATTTTTATTTCACTAATTTATAGATAAGAAGAAAGCCTGCCAGACTACGTTAATTAAGAAGATACAAAAGTTATATTTGTATTCCTACCTTCAACAGGCTCTACAGCTTCCTAAGTCTGAAAAAACGCAACTAAAACTTTCATACAGTCTGTCGTTTAATTGATCAAAGGTATTTAGGACTCAACGGACATGGCACATTTTTCCCGCATGATGTTTGCTTCTTTTTGTTTAATGGCGTCATCTTCTCTTGCTGAAGGTTTTTTTGATTTGCCGCAAGAAATGTCTGGTTGGTTGAAGGTTTCGATAAAGCAAGAGTGGAAAAATGGCATACTAATGACAGACCACAATCAGATCGCAACACCAATTATCAACGGTGGTGACGAGATTTTTCGTTCGCAAGTAGATTGTCAAAATTCACTTATGGATGCTCTTTGCTCAGGCAATAGTGATACTGGAGATGTGAATTGCAGTATAGTCAACGTAGATAATAAACTTGTTCTGAGAACTGAATATTCTGGCCTAAATTCCCGAGGCAAGATGGTTGTTGAATTCATGAGTTGTAATCAAATCAAAGTTCGACAACGGGATCATACAAAGGTTTTATTTTAGGAGGGTGATAAAGTGCGAAAACCTAATTTAATCACGCTTGTACTCTTATTGGCACTTTACTCTACGCCAGTTAGCAGCGTTGAATTGTTGGTAACATGTAAAGATGGCAACAAACAATACATGGGAATAGTCTCTACTGCGCTTGATGGATACCAGGAACTGTTTGGTGAGCACGTAAAGATACGGCTATCTAGCGATTATTTGATAGGGGACTTAAAAACCTCTTCTGGTGATCAAAGGTTCTACATCAGCTTGAAAACGAATGCCTTCAGCCAGAAAGATGGTGAAATCGATCCATACAAGATTTGTGGCGTTAAAAGATTGGGGCTCAATCAGCCACCAACTGGTGACCAAGATATATTTAAGTTTGACAGAAATGATCCACTTTGGTGGTGACAAAGAATTCGACTAAAATGACGCCGTTTCATGTCGTTTTAACGTATATCAAATTTATGAGGAGTATTAAAATGAGACTAATGATGACAATTCCAGCTGTCGCCCTTGTGGTTGCGGCCTGTCAGCCGATCGGAAATTCATCCCCAATGCATATTGCGGCTCAAACTGCAACTACTGAAGCGGATCGTGCTACTGCTGCACCATTCGGTCACGCTGCAAGTATAAAAGTCCATGAAGTGCATCCCATTGCAGGTTCGGAAAAAGTATCTGTGCATTCGTATGCTTATGTGCGGTCGAGCAAACATTGTGCTCGCACGATTGCCCTAAATCTTTCATCAAGTTATCCTTACCAGGCCACGTATGTTGCTGTTAGAAACAGAGCTTATATTACTGGAGCGGATGCCCTTGCGGTGACAGGTTGGCATGAACATGACGGCATCACTACGTTAACTGCGCACTTCTTTGATTGCAAAAGTAAAAAGGGCTTGAGCAAATAACTATTTAAGGTCGCACTGATACATGCCAATTACCCAAGTATTACTTCTGCCAATACGATTATAGTCTAGCACGCTTATCGTATTGGCTGATAAATTAGCCGCCTCGTTCCTTACAATGGTCAACACTGCAGCTTGATCCTTTTCAGACATGTATTGAAATCGTTGAATTTCCATGCAGCCGTTGTAACTTTTTACGGCTCCTTTGGGTTGTATTTTGACCGCTTTACC
>CAJXLR010000346.1 GCA_913056425.1 uncultured Bacteroidota bacterium | reverse complement strand
CTCCGTTATATCGAGATTTATTCCGCTTTCGTATTCATTTATCCACGCTGCCGTGGCATATACCTTTTCAGTTACGAAATTGCTGTGGATGAGTTCGAGTACACTCTTGGTGCCTTCGACGATAAATTGACCGTATTTTTGACGATATTTCTTTCGGTGCAGCGACTGGACAAACTTTATTTCATTTTTCGTGACCACGTACTTCGTTTACGGATTGGGTCAAAAGTAATGCTCATTTTTATTACGATGACATTGGCCGGTTGTAAATACACCCGTATGGTACCGGAGGGAACGTATTTACTTCAGAAAAATCGAGTCGAAGGGGTGGATGAAGCGGCTACGGAAACCGAGGTTGTGGAACAAATTCGGCATGAACCTAATCGCAAGATTTTCTTCTTTAAAGCACATATGTGGGCCAACTATTTTGGAAAGAAAGTTGGTTTGAAAAAAATAGGGGAGGAACCTATTCTCGTAGATTCGTCTGCAATAAAACACTCAGCACAAAACATTGAACGATTCCTTATTAAGCGAGGTTACTTCAATAGTCATGTTACCTATCGTGTCGACCAAACTCGAATATCAAAAGCATTAAAACTCAAAAAGAAACGAGTGACCTATGTTATCGAAGAAAATGGATCCTATCGCATAGGTAAACTTAGCTACAAGACCGAGAATACCGGGATACAAAAACTGCTGTTTGCTAATTATCTTGATGCAAAACTCAACGTTGGAGATCGTGTGAATTTCGAACTGATCGGAGAGGAGCGCGATCGAATAACCAAAATGCTGAGGAACAACGGCTATTTTAAATTCAATTCTTCTTTCATCGATTTTGTGATTGATACCACCGCCGGACACCAAACGGCCAACATTGACTTGCACATTGCTGAACCGGATAGCAGTGTGCACAAACCGTTTAACATTAAGCGGGTTAATGTGGTATTTCAGACAGGACTCATAGAAAATGACACCGTGCGAAACCTGAAACACAACATGAGTTTTGTGATGAATGGATTCGACATTTCCTCTGCGGTAATGGCCAATAATATCCTTCTCAAAGAAGGTGAATTATTTAGGCAAAGAAACCTATCGGTAACCTATGAACGTTTGATAAACTTGAACCTCTTCAATAACGTACAGGTTGGTTTTGAAAGCACTGACGACGAGATTATCGTAAATGTCTTATTGAGCCCGAGTCCTAAGTTTGATTTCATTTGGCAGCCTCAGATCATTACCACGGAACAGCGATTCAACAACGCTCAATCGAGTAGGAATGGTGGTCTTGCAAACGAATTCACACTAACCAACAAGAATGTATTTCACAACGGTGAAGAGTTTAGAATCAACATCCGTACGGCGCTAGAGACTCAACTCACACGAGACTCGGCGTCTGCCTTTAGCAACTTCGTACAAGAGTTTAATACAGAGCTTAAAATACCTCAGTTACTCTTTTTCCGTAAAAAGGGAAATGCACTTGGGGTGAATTCGGTAAGTACCAACTTGAACGCATCGTACTTGTTTGAGTCAAACCCATTTTATCAGCGAAACTTACTACCCTTCTCATATTCATATTCGTTTGAGGACAAGCAGTTTGGTATAACGTATTCTCCCTTGCTGGTATCGCTCAATCAAGCGTCCTACAAGCCTAATTTATTTGACCAGGCTAGTGCTAGCTACATTGAGACGTTAGATCGGATTTTTACCAATAACCTAATAACCTCTCAACGTGTTGGAGGATACTACACCTCAAAGAAGCCCAAAGACAAAAGATATTGGTCGGTCTACTCCAACTTGTTAGAAGTAGCAGGATTGTGGTTACCCCTGCTCACAGATGGTGGTGCTGCATTTGGTGTTAATCATTCCACATTTATTCGGTCAGATATTGATTTACGCTATAACGCAGAGATTAACGATCGAAATTCAATTGTAGCTCGCATTTTTACCGGTATTGGAGTTCCGTTCGGTTCAAAATCAGTATTGCCATTTGAACGACGATTCATCAGCGGAGGATCGAACAACCTGCGCGGTTGGCGGATACGGACGGTTGGTCCCGGTTCGTTTTCTGCCGTGAACAATCTTCAACTTACGCGTACCGGAGAAATGGGATTGGTGGGCAACCTCGAATACCGATTTAATATGATCCGAAGCTCGATTGATGTTAATGGGGCGGTCTTCCTAGATGCAGGTAACGTTTGGAACTTAGAATCAGATACACTGTTTCCCGGTGGTGAGTTCAATAGCAGCGAGTTTATGCAAGAGCTTGCTGTGAATACAGGGTTTGGTTTGCGTTTTGATGCGGACTTCTTGGTGATTCGTGCAGACTTGGGTATTCCTTTGTGGGATCCCAATTTTCCGTTGGAGGATCGTCTGGTCATTCAAAACGCATTTAAAGATCGCTGGATTCTTCGCCGACCCGTTTGGAATGTCGCGGTTGGATATCCATTTTAATGGGATTCTCTTACTTTTGTGGCTTCCATGAGAAGATTCAAGAACTGTACACGTGTTGTTGTGCTCTTTATCGCTTTTGGTGCAGGCCTTTCCGCATGCACGGATGACGAAGGGAACAAGCGAACTGTAAATCTCTTCTCGGTAAAAGACGACAAAGACTTTGGCGCACAAGTAGC
>CAJXLR010000345.1 GCA_913056425.1 uncultured Bacteroidota bacterium | reverse complement strand
ATATCATCGTGTCAACATCTTGATCGGTTGTTTTTAATTCCCCCAAAACAACGGTTTTGGTCGAGTAATCAAATGCCACCGGTAAAATGGGCACGTTTGATTTCTCCGCAATGTAATAGAAGCCCGTTTTCCAGTTATCAACTCGCGATCTTGTGCCTTCTGGGGTTATGGTTAAAATAAAGTCGTCTTCTTTTTCAAATATGTCTGCAACGGCCTGAACAAAGTTTGTTTGCTTCGTTCGTTCTACCGGATAACCACCTAACGCCTTAAAAAGGCCACCAAAAGGCCAGCGAAAGAGCTCTTTTTTTCCAACATACTTTGGGTCAAAGTTGAGTACCACTCGTGCTCCTAAACCCACGAGAAAATCCCAATTACTTGTATGGGGGGCCACGATTAAAATGTACTTCCGTGCTTTAGGGAGCTTCCCTTCCACCTTCCACCCTGCTCGTCGAAAGAAAAAACGATATGCGGATTGTGGTATAATAGCTCTTAGTTAAGACTTTGTAAGTACTCTTTCTTTAGAAGCGGACAAATCTTATAGCGACCATCTTTAGTGTCGTTGTATATCGCTTCTAAAGCTAAGTAAACGTTTTCTATACCCACTTCGTTCATCCATTCGAATGGGCCTTTTGGATATGCGGTACCAAGTTTCATCCCGGTATCAATATCTTCTCGTGACGCGGTACCTTCTTGTACAGTGAAGAATGCCTCGTTTATGATCATAAAAATCACTCGTGGAGTAACCATACCAACCCTACTTTCAACCCATTTTACGTGCCATCCCAAATCCTCCATAATGGTCTCCAATGCACCACTATCTGATTCTTCCAGCCGGGTCATTTCCGCCATACTTCGATCAACAAAAGTTGGTAAGAGATTCATACCGAACAACGTTTTATGTTGATCAATTTGATTGGTAAGTATTTGTTGCTCCAATGATTGCTCTACAGCATTCACGATAACTGGTATATTCTGGTTCGTGTAATACTCAACCGTGTCATTCCACGTGTAGTCCATTACAAAAAGTACTTCTAGCTCTTCCTTTTGGTTATTTTTGACGAGTATTATCTGATGTGCCGGTGAAAGCTTTTCCTTTAGTTCAATTGTCGCCTTGGATGCTCCTATTATTCCTATCCTCATGTGTTATGGATTCGGACAAAAATACAAACCCTCAAATTGAAGATATGTCAATCGAAAAAAAAATCATTGTAACCGAGAATGCACCAGCTGCAATTGGTCCTTATAGTCAAGCCGTTTTAGCGGGCAACACCCTTTATTGTTCCGGACAAATTGCCATCAACCCCAAAACCGGTGACCTTGACACGAGTAACATAATTTCTGAAACAACACGAGTAATGAAGAATATTGGTGCTGTTTTGGAAGCTGCTGAAATGGATTACACCAACATTGTGAAAGCGACCATTTTTATGGCGGATATGGGTGACTATAGTGCTATTAACGCAGTATATGGCTCCTATTTTCAAGAAGATTCGCCTGCTCGAGAAGCTGTAGCTGTCAAAACATTACCAAAAGATGTTAATGTTGAGATAAGCGTTATCGCAGTTAAATGATTGATTTAATTTTTGGTACGCAGAACCCGAATAAGGTTGCTGAAATTCAACAATTAGTTCCTGATACTATTCGAGTTCGTTCTTTGGCGGACATAGGAATATTTGATGATATTCCAGAAGAACAGAACACGTTAGAGGGTAATGCTATCCAAAAGTCCCAATATGTGTTTGACCGCTTTAAATGCAATGTATTTAGTGATGACACAGGTTTAGAGGTTGATGTCCTCAATGGTGAACCAGGCGTTTTTTCTGCTCGCTATGCTGGTCCTCAAAAGAACAGTGAGGACAATATGAACAAGCTACTACTCTCTCTTAAAAATGAGACCAATCGAAACGCACGGTTTAGAACCGTTATTGCTCTCTTTTGGAAACAAAAATTACACCTGTTCGAAGGAATCGTTAACGGAGAAATTGCCAAAGAAAGGCGAGGATCAAAGGGATTTGGATATGACCCAATTTTTATTCCTAATGGGTACAACCAAAGCTTTGCTGAAATGCCGTCAGTAGAAAAGAATAAAATCAGTCACCGCGGTAATGCCGCAAAACAACTTATTTATTTTCTTGAAGAGAACACTTAGAGTGATTTATTAATCTCGTCTTTGTTAATCAGTACAAAACCAAAAAAACCGTAACCTACCGTCTTTTCTCCGGTAAGTGTTTTTAACCTGGTTTCAGAATAAATGTAATTATTCTTCCTTGTAATTACTTGATTTACCAATAAGTCGGAAACGGCTTTTCCTAATTTTCCTCCAATACTCTCTTGTTTCTCTTTACTCACAAACTCCCGAGTAGCCGCTTCTTTATGTGCCTCTAAGTTCGGGTTTGTTATTGCAGCAATTGCCGCCAAGATTATAACACCAATAAATAGTTTCTTCATTTGTCTTTTATTGAAGTAAAAAGTCGGGATGACTGGATTCGAACCAGCGACCACACGCCCCCCAGACGTGTACTCTAACCGGACTGAGCTACATCCCGTTCCCCAAAGAGCTGAATTGCTCTAAGAAGCGTTTATCGTTTTCAAATAATGTTCTAATATGTTTAATGCCGTACTTA
>CAJXLR010000344.1 GCA_913056425.1 uncultured Bacteroidota bacterium | reverse complement strand
AGCGTATAGTACGTCATTCTCGCTAGGTATTCTAGGTCTTGACAAGAAATATCACGATCCTATATACGCCATCTATGGCTTCGTTAGATTCGCAGATGAAATCGTTGATACGTTTGAGGACTATCCTCAGAAAGAGTTGCTCGAACGCTTCTGGAAGGATACTTATCTAGCACTAGACGAGAAGATTAGTTTGAATCCTATACTTAATAGTTTCCAGCAAGTGGTGAATGCGTTTGATATTGATAGAGATCTAATCGAAACATTCTTAAAGTCCATGGAAATGGATTTGTACAAAAACGATTATGACGAAGAGGGTTACAAGGCCTACATCCTTGGTAGTGCCGAAGTAGTTGGACTCATGTGCTTGAAAGTTTTTGTAGATGGTGATGAAAAGCGCTATCAAGAGCTGAAGAAGCCTGCAATGCAATTAGGCTCTGCCTTCCAGAAGATTAATTTCTTGAGAGACTTGCACGCAGATTACCATGCTTTGGGAAGAACTTATTTCCCAGGTGTAGACTTGAATGAATTTAATGAACGCGTTAAGGCTGAGATTGAGGCCGATATCGATATCGACTTTAAAGCAGGCTACGAAGGCATTAAACAACTTCCTAAAGGAGCCCGATTTGGTGTGTATATCGCATACGTTTATTACTACAGTCTATTCAAGAAGATCTGTAATACACATGCAGACATCATTTTGAATGAGCGCGTGCGTATTTCGAACAAAAGGAAGTATGGTTTGTTTTTAAGTTCGTACGTTAGACACACCATAAACTGGATATAACATATTACAATGCTTGAACAAGTTATCCTGGTCGATTCGGACGATAATCCGATTGGGCTGATGGAGAAAATGGAAGCGCACCGAAAGGCGAAACTGCACCGTGCATTCTCTGTTTTCGCCATGAACGACGACAACGAAATTTTACTTCAAAGACGTGCTCTGCATAAGTACCACAGTGGTGGACTTTGGACGAACACGTGCTGTTCTCATCCTAGGGACGGTGAAACTGTGGAAGAAGCCGCCACGAGAAGATTAATGGAGGAAATGGGGTTTACCTGCACGGTCAAACGTATTTTCTCATTCATCTACAAAGCAGAATTGGACAATGATTTAACAGAGCATGAGCTGGACCATGTCCTCATTGCCCGTTACAACGAAGATCCAAATATTAACCCTGAAGAAGTCGATAGTTTTGACTGGAAATCAGTGGATTGGGTGGCTGAAGACATGAAAGCTCATCCTGAGAAGTACACTGAATGGTTCAAAATCATCTATGACCGATTCTTAAAGTATTGGCATAATGAGAATCACGGTATGTAGACGAGCACATTTTAACGCAGCACATAGGTTACACATTCCTGAATTGAGCGCTGCTGAAAATGCAGCCACCTTTGGTAAGTGCAATAATGAGTATTACCACGGTCACAACTATGAACTCATTGTTCATGTGACAGGGGAAGTCGACCCGAAGACTGGGTATCTCATAGATATGAAAGTCCTCCGAGATCATATTAAGAAAGAGGTGGAAGACTATCTAGATCACAAAAATCTGAACGTACAAGTAGAGGAGTTTAAAACGCTCAATCCAACCGCAGAGCATATAGCTTTTGTCATTTGGAATAGGTTGCGAAGCGTACTCAATACTGACTTAGAATTAAAAGTGACGCTTTACGAGACGCCACGTAACTACGTTGAATACAGCGGTAAATAAAAGTATTATGACACACCACGAAAAGGGCTACACTGCTGAGCAATTAGAACAGTTGGTAGAAGCACATTTGGGCACTTCTATAGATACTCCATTGCGTTCTGACGCCTTCGATATGTCAGAAGATGAGAAAATCAGTTTGATCGCTGATAAATTCCGTGATATCATGGACATTTTAGGACTAGATCTCAACGACGATAGCTTGAACGGTACACCTTTACGCGTTGCTAAAATGTACGTTAAGGAAGCTTTTGCGGGTCTTAATCCTGAGAATAAGCCTGAGATGAAGTTGTTTTCTAACAAATTTGAGTACAATGAAATGCTTATTGAAAAGGACATCAAAGTCCATTCGCACTGTGAGCATCATTTTGTGCCAATTATTGGAAAGTGTCACGTAGCATACATTCCGAATGGTAGCGTTGTAGGCCTAAGTAAGTTGAATCGTATTGTTAGACACTATGCCAAGCGACCACAAGTTCAAGAAAGACTTACAAGACAAATTGCAGAGGCACTCATGGAAGGTCTGGGTACCAATGATGTGGCTGTATACCTGGAAGCTGACCACATGTGTGTAAAAACTCGGGGTATTGAAGACGACGGCAGTTCGACTATTACGATGTCCTTCCATGGAGAATTCGAAAAAGACATGAACAAAAAAGCATTTCTCGAGTCATTTAGATGATGAAAGAAGTAAGTATTTTTTGGTTTAGACGCGACCTTAGGCTGGAAGACAACGCCGGACTTTGGAAAGCACTGAAAAGTGGGCATCCTGTGGTGCCTATTTTCATTTTTGATAGAAACATCTTAGATAAACTCGAGGATAAATCTGATGCTCGAGTATCGTTCTTACATCAACGATTGACAGATATACAGCACCAGTTAAATGGGATTGGCAGCTCTTTACATGTATTCTATGGTACCCCAGAAGAGG
>CAJXLR010000343.1 GCA_913056425.1 uncultured Bacteroidota bacterium | reverse complement strand
CAATATCACCGATATCGACCTTGTCATTTGTGACCGAACACCAGCACCGGAGTTCACCAAAATGTTAAGTGTTTTGAATGCAAATATCGTCTTTGCAGAGGAGGCAACCTGAAATGGGGGAGCCATTTGTTCAAGTCAATAATGTAGCCAAGCGTTGGAATGGCCAACTTGGGGTTCAAGATATTTCGCTGTCAATTCCACGTGGATCTTTCGTTGCCCTTCTAGGGCCATCAGGGTGTGGGAAATCAACAACGTTGCGACTTCTTTCGGGTCTCGAACTACCTGATGAAGGAACCATCGTCATAGATGGTAACGACGTAACATATGCAGCCCCAGCTGATCGTAATCTTTCAATGGTTTTCCAGTCTTACGCTTTGTTTCCTCACTTAAATGTGACTGAAAACGTGATTTTTGGATTGAAGGTGCGAAAAGTAAACGCAGAAGAACGTAAAAATAAGTTACGAAAAGCGTTAGAAATCACGGGGTTAGTCGGATACGAAGATCGAAAACCAGGTGAGCTTTCTGGTGGTCAACGTCAACGAGTTGCTTTAGCTCGTGCGATCGTTGCAAATCAACCCCTCTGCTTGATGGATGAACCACTTTCGAACCTCGATGCAAAGCTTCGTACCTCTGTGAGAAAAGATATAAAGAAATTACAAATAGATCTGGGAATTACTGTTGTATACGTAACGCATGATCAAACCGAAGCAATGAGTATGGCAGACATCGTCGTCTTGATGAAAGACGGAGAAATACAACAAGCCGGTACTCCGCAAGAACTTTATTACAAACCACTCAATACGTTTGTAGCTGAATTTGTGGGTGACCCACCGATGGCATTAATCGATGCATCAGTTTTACCTGGCATCGATAATAACATTGCTCGAATTGGCTTACGCGCCGAGAACACAAGTGTGGTGGGAGATGGTGAAGGTAGACTTTCTTGCAAAGTAACAGAATGTGAATTTCTTGGATCAGAAACTCATGTTGGGTTAGCCCATCCTGGGACGAAAGGCTTAACTGTCATCTTACCAGGGCTCTGCAACATCGAAGTCGGGGAAAACATGGATATTACGTTTTCCAATGATGATTTGCACTTTTTCGATTTCGCAGGCCAACGGCTTGCGCAAAACGCCGGTAAACCGGCAACAAAAAACTGAAGCTCATCCAGGGAGGAACCAATGACAGCATTCAGAAAAATTGGACTAGCCGCGGTTACTGCGACAGCGGTCGCTGCACCCGTAGCTGCAGAGACCGAACTCACAATGTACTACCCAATCGCAGTTGGCGGTGCTTTAACTCAAGTAGTTGATGGCATTGTCGCTGACTTTGAAGCTGCAAACCCAGACATAAAAGTAAACGCGATATATTCAGGCAACTACGATGACACGCGTGTGCGAGCGTTGTCTGCATTGGCCTCAGGAGAGCCTGCTCAATTAGCCGTGATGTTCTCCATCGATGCATATGATTTGATCGAACAAGATCTCGTTGTTGCATTTGATGATATCAAAGGAGTGGATGCAGGCTGGCTGGATAGTTTTTATCCCGCATTAATGGCAAATGGCAACATTGAGGGAAAGACTTGGGGGATTCCATTCCAGCGTTCAACGATTGTTGCATACTACAATAAAGACATGTTCAAGGCAGTCGGACTTGATCCAAACTCCCCACCCACGACATGGGATGAGATGATCTCCATGGGCAAAGCATTGACCAAGGATGGCGCCTACGGTCTAATGATTCCATCTACAGGCTATCCGTATTGGATGTTCCAAGCACTTGCGATTCAGAACGGCAAAGAAGTTATGTCTAACGATGGTCTCACGACGTATTTTGATGACCCTACCGTGATTGAAACATTAGAATTTTGGAAATCACTCAGTCAGGAACACGGCATCATGCCAACAGGAACTGTGGAATGGGGCACATTAAGACAAGCCTTCTTGGAGGGCCAAACCGCTATGATGTGGCACTCAACAGGAAATCTTACTGCAGTGAAAAACAATGCTAGCTTTGACTTTGGTGTCGCTGAACTGCCCGCAAACGTTAGGAAGGGGTCACCAACCGGTGGCGGCAATTTCTATGTTTTCAAAGATACCTCACCGGAAGAGCAAGCTGCTGCATTGAAGTTAATCGAGTTTATGACATCACCTGAACAAGCTGCTGCATGGTCAATTGGCACTGGGTATATGGGTGTTTCGCCTGCGGCTTATGAAACTGATGCTCTTAAAACGTACACTCAAGAGTTTCCGCCAGCTTTAGTTGCTCGTAATCAGCTTGAAAATGCCGTTGCAGAATTTTCAACCTTCGAGACTGCTCGTGTAAGAGAAGGGCTTAACAACGCGATCCAGGCTGCACTCACTAATACCAAGTCAGCTGCCGATGCACTTGCGGAAGCCCAAGCATCAGCCGTCCGCTTACTTCGCGACTACCAATAATTTGAAAGGCGCCCAGGCAACTGGGCGCTTCCTTTAAAATGATGGAAAGTCTTAGAAATGTCAGACATTGTTGTTAATGAAAGGACAAATAATGCGACTGGGTATCACCCCAGACGCATAGAGTTAAAGAAAGGAACGGTAGAAATGCCCTGGGCAGTGTTCATCGAAACGAACCAATCAAAGTTCTTTTGAAACACTTTATCACCCGA
>CAJXLR010000342.1 GCA_913056425.1 uncultured Bacteroidota bacterium | reverse complement strand
GTTCTGTTAAAGCGATATGCCGATGAACTAGGTCAAATGCGAGTAGTGTTGTCAGATACAACAACGGGCGATGTACGCTTCCAAAAACCAGAAATATTCTCGATGAATACGGGATTTTCAGATTTAGTTCTGAGGGATAGAGGTTTTAACTTATTGAAACAGTACACAATGAGTCATGAGGTGACCGATGATTCACTAATCATGGAATTAGATGCGTTCTGCACTCAAATGGAGCGTTACAACAAACTCATGTCAGACATGCTGGCCACAGATGCAATGGAAACACTGCGGTATTACAGAGATAATATGAAGTGGTTTAGTTTGTATGCCCAAGGTAATATCACACGTGAGATCGCAGAAGATATTTTCAATGATCAAACAACCCAAAACAGATTACTGCACTATAAGATTTTGATTGAAGGCAACTACTTAAGACTGTTGTCATCCTTTGCAGAACAGGGACAACTGCTAACATCTAAACTAAAAAATTGGTCTTAGTTCATGACTCAAGGTGAATATAATGATCTAATCCAATCATGGGCCCACCAACGAGGTTGGCAAGACACCGCTAGTAAAGCGCTAGGTGATGATCGCCTTCTTGACTGGTTGTTTACTAGCATGCTCGGAGAGGATGAGTTACCTGCTCGTCATGCTGCAGAGGTTATCAGACTTGTAAGTGATAAAAACAAAAATGTAATCCTTCCATATGTAGGCGGGTGTTTGAAGAAGCTGGAAACCGAATGTCCTGACGGTGTGCGCCGTTGTATTTTTCGGATGTTACAGCACACGGATATTCCCGAGGAGCATCAATCAACTGCACTTGAATTGGCTTTTCGTGATTTGAGAGACTACTCCCAACCAATTGCGATACGTGTATTTGCGATGTCGACCGTTGCGAATATTGCTAGGTCGTACCCAGAACTACTTCAAGAATTGATAGCAGAAATAACTCCGAATTTATCGGAACAAAGTGCCGGTTTCAGGAACCGAGCAATGAAAATTATTAACGGAACGTGGAAGCCTTAAAACGATTCATAGTAATAGCCGTGCTGCTAACTGGTTTGGTGAGCAAAGCGCACGGACAGAACATCTTTATAAAGTATTTGAAATATACTTTGATGGATACAAGCCCTCCTGCTAAGCCCAAGTTTATTGGATACCCTACACTGGCGTATGCACCGGAAACCGATTGGGAGTTGGGCATAAGCGGGCTGTTGGTTTACCGTGCCAAGCAAGATACCAATAATCGGTTATCTGAGGTAAAGACATTTTCGTTTGTCACGCTCCAACAACAGTATGGTACAGTACTCGAACATGCGCTATACACAGACCAAAATCAATTCTATTTCCGAGGAGAGCTGAGGTTTCAAAGTTTTCCAATTGAATACTACGGCATTGGCCCTCATACCAATCCCGATTTACATGTGATTGTAAATACAAATGAGTTGCGGGTAAGAGAGCGAGTTTTGTATCAATTCGCACCTTCTTGGTTTACAGGTTTTGAAGCAGATTTCCAACGTTTGAGTAAGGTCTCCATAGATTGGGAGGACAAAGAACAAGATATTGGGATTCCGTTGGGAAGTGAAGGATCAGGCAACTTGTCATTAGGCTATGGAATTGTGTACGACAATCTCCATAACGTTCTTAACCCACGAGAAGGAGCTTATTTGGAGTTGGCATACCTCGGTAGCAGAACCGGCTGGGGGAGTCGATACTCGTTTAACACCGTTCAAACTGATTTGCGTGTATATCACCCTGTGCGAAAACGAAATGTACTGGCAACTCAGTTCGTTGGCCAGTTTGGTGCCGGAGACATCCCATTCAATGCGCTTGCGCAAATGGGTGGTGAGCAATTGATGCGAGGTTATTACCGGGGGCGTTATCGCGATCAAAACTATGCCGCCTTGCAGCTTGAATATCGCATGCTGCCCTTCCCGTTCGCAAAGCGTTGGGGCGCCTCGGTATTTGCCGGATCCGGATTGGTCTTCCCAAGTTTCAACGACGTAAGCACAGACTACCTGCGCTGGGCCGTTGGTGCCGGTCCTCGGTTCTTGCTTTTCCCTAAAAAGGATGTTTATAATCGGCTTGACGTAGCTTTCACCAAAGAAGGAATGGGCTTTTACTTTCATATTGGAGAAGCGTTCTAGCACTCTGGTGAGTGAATATCCAATGATGAATGTCGAATGTCCAACTTTTGATGTCTGAACCTTATCTCTTCTATTACAGTCTGTAAGATTCTGTAGAGGTGATTGAGGCCACTAGACGCTATCCATTTTAATTCCGAATGGAGCAAAATTGGAGAATTCTCCGTACTCTTCATTCTTCGAGTAAAAGCAAATCGTATGCATTGACCTCTGAAATCAATTCAATCACTCAATCACTCAATCATTCAATCATTGAACTAGTTTCCCGTCTTTCATCACGATTTTACGATCTGTTTGATTGGCGAGTTCGTCGTTGTGTGTTACGATGATGAAGGTTTGACCGAATTCGTCACGTAAGTCAAAGAAGAGCTGATGTAACTCATTCGCATTCTCTGTATCGAGGTTTCCGGACGGTTCGTCGGCTAAAACCGCCAAGGGTTTGTTCATAAGTGCTCGGGCAACAGCAACGCGTTGTTGCTCTCCCCCACTGAGCTCCGCCGGTTTGT
>CAJXLR010000341.1 GCA_913056425.1 uncultured Bacteroidota bacterium | reverse complement strand
CCATTTTAATACTGTGCACCTCACCTGTGGTTTCAAACGGTCAGATTACTATTACCAAAGATCATATGCCGAAGGTGGACGACAACATTGAGTTTTCCGATGCAAGCCCTATTGGAGTGGATGTCTCCAAAACCGGTGCCAATCACAAATGGGACTATACCAAACTGACTAAAATCTCGGATGGCACAGACGAGTTTAAGGCAAGCTTCAAAACGCCTTATCTGTTAAATTTTGGATTTACTGCCATAGGAAAAAAACTCCAAGACACGTTGGGCTTTAGTAGCTTTCAGTTGAAGAACATTTATAACTTTTATCGGAACGATTCAAAATCATTTCGCGACGTAGGAATTGGATTTCAGTTTGCTGCACTTCCGCTTCCTCAATCGGGGAAACATACCGACCCGGACGAACTATTCATTTTCCCTCTGACATACGGCAATAAGGATACGTCAACGTTTGACGTGGAAGTTCCGATTTCTGCAGGAATTAAACTTGGTTCTTTCTTCCGAAGCGGCACTCGATATACGGAGGTGGATGGTTGGGGAACCATTTCTACGCCCTACCTTAAAGACGTAGCGTGCATTCGCGTCAAGTCAAGGATTGTGGAATATGACTCGATAAAAGTATCCACTCCTTCAATCAATTTTGGACAAGAAGTTGTGCGGGTGGAATACACTTGGTTATCAACCTCAGAGCGAATTCCTGTGCTTCAAATTACCGGAAACGAAGTATTGGGTAACTTCACTCCGTCTAGAGTCACCTACAGGAATGAGTGGTCTCAAGCACCTATTGTAGTGGCGGATTTTAGCACTGACAAGACCGTTGTTACCCCAGGCACGGTGCTAAAATTCACCAATAAGTCCACCGGAGACAACCTCACCTATAATTGGTCTGTATCACCATCTCAGGATGTGAAATTCGTAAACGGAACTGACGCGACTTCCATTGACCCTGTGATGGTTATTACCGCTAATGGTAATTATTCTGTTCAACTTATCGCAACATCCGAATCTGTAAGTGATACTATGCTGAAGTCTGGGTATATCACAGTAGATGACAAAATGCAGATTGTTCTTCCTCAAAGAGAAAAGCTTCTTTTCCCCAACCCTGCAAGCACCGAAATACATCTGACCAACTTTAACATTAAAGAAGGTAGTGTTCGACTTTACAATGCTAATGGATCGCAAGTAGACGTTTCTTTCGCAAGCCAGGTATCGAATGTGCTGGATGTTTCCCAACTCAAAGCTGGCACCTATTTATTGCGATGGAAAGGGAGCGATGATATAGAATACTGGACAAAAGTGATGGTTGCTCGGTAAGCTAAAATCCTACCACTAAAAGTATCGATGAGTAAATCGTATATTCGTTATTCAATTGATTAACGATGAAACGACGATTACTACTGGGCCTGTTGGCTATTTCATTTTCTCTGGCAATCGGCCAAAACTCAGACCGCTATTCTGTTACTATCGAAGCTGAGGTAACTGGGGCGAACAGTGAAATCACTCTTCATTTCAATCCTCACACAAATGCTACTTCATACGATGTGTTTCGGAAGAAAACCAACGAAACATCATGGGGACAAGCTATAGGAACACTTGGGGCAAACGACAGTGTTTATGTTGACAAAACACCCAATGCCGATGTATTGTATGACTATTACATACGAAAGAATGGTTCGATTGTAGGACATGGGTACATAACGGCAGGTATTGATTTAAGTGCCAAGCACAACCGAGGGATGACTATTCTAGTTATCGACTCGGCATTAGCACAAGCCATTCCTGATGAACTCTCGATGCTACGTCATGACCTCGTGGGCGACGGGAACCAAGTGGCAGAGATTATTGTATCTCCGTCTCTTACTCCACCGGAGGTGAAAGCGGAAATAGATAAATATGTTGCGGTTGAACCGAACATTAATCACATATTCATTCTGGGGCATGTAGCTGTTCCGTATTCCGGAATATATTGTGAAGATTCATATTGGGTTGTGCCACCTGACGGACACAAAGAAGGTTCAGGCGACCATTGCGGTGCGTGGCCTGCTGATGTGTATTACGGAATTATAGGTGCTACTTGGACGGATACAGAAACGTGTACCGATGGCACACGCGACTTTACGAGAAACGAACCGGGTGATGGCAAATTTGATCAAATCATGTTGCCCGGAACAGTCACCATTGGTGTGGGTCGAGTGGATTTGAGCAATATGCCAAAATTCACTAAGTCTGAGGTGGAATTAATTCAGCAGTACATCCGCAAAGCTCACAACTATAGGTATGCAATTAGTCAGCCTACCATGCGAGCCATAATCGACGAAAATTTCGGTGCCAATGCTAATGAACAGTTTGGTGCCGGCGGATGGAGATTTTTTGGAAATGTGGTTGGACGAGGGAACATCGAAAAAGGCGACTATATGTCGACCCTTAAAGACGATCAATACATTTGGGCACATGGAACCGGTCCCGGTTCATTTACATCTTGTGGCGGAGTAGGGAACACAGACAACTTCGTTGCAAACCAAGGAGCGGCTTACTTCAACATGTTATTCGGTAGTTTCTTCGGTAATTGGAATGTAAACAACAACTTCTTAAGAGCTCCACTTGCTGTGGAGAATGGAGGACTTACCAATGCGTGGTCAGGTCGACCAAACTGGTTATGGAACCCTATTGG
>CAJXLR010000340.1 GCA_913056425.1 uncultured Bacteroidota bacterium | reverse complement strand
CTTACGATCAATATCGTGTCCGGCATCTTTCAATGCTTGTGCAATTTGGATGGTAGTTACCGAACCAAAAATCTTACCGTTTGAACCGGCTTTAGTACCGATGGTCAACTTAACACCTTCAAGCTTACCTGCCATTACTTCTGCGTCGGCAAGAATTTGTGCTTGTTTACGTTGAGTTTGACGAATATTCTCTTCCAACACTTTAAGGCTAGAAGGTGTAGCGATTTCTGCAAGACCTTGAGGAATAAGGTAGTTTCTTCCGAAACCGTTTTTCACCTCAACTACGTCGTTTTTGAATCCTACGTGTGCTATATCTTCTTTTAAAATTACTTTCATTTACCTGTGATTTTGTGATTAAACCTTATTTCAACTGGTCGGTAACGAAAGGTAACACAGCAATGTGACGTGCACGCTTTACAGCTTGTGCAACTTTACGCTGGTATTTCAACGACGTACCGGTGATACGACGTGGAAGGATTTTACCTTGCTCATTAACGAATTTCAACAAGAAGTCAGGGTTCTTGTAATCAATATACTTTATGCCGCTCTTCTTGAATCGGCAGTACTTCTTACCGCGCTCAATTGGACGGTTTCTGAATACATAATTCTTTGATGATTTCCTCTTGCTCATGATGCTGCTTCTGTTTTAGGTTCTTCCTTCTTGTCAAAAGCGCCCTGTCTGCGTCGCTCATTGTACTTGACAGCGTGCTTGTTCAGTGAGATGGTTAAATAACGCATCACCTGCTCGTCACGTCGATAAGCCAATTCCAATTTGCTAACCAAATCAGCTGGTCCTGCAAATTCGAAAATGTGATAGAATCCGGTCACTTTCTTTTGGATCGGATAGGCAAGCTTGGTAAGTCCCCAATTTTCTTCATGGACGATCTCACCATCATTCTCTGTGATCAACTGTCTGTAGCCTGCAATGGCATCTGCCATTTGTTTTTCAGACAGCACGGGTGTCAATATGATCACAGACTCGTACTGTTTCTTTTCCATTTTGGTATGTTAAAAATTTAAAAGTCGGCAAAAATACCTTTTTTATGCATCAACCGCAAGGGTTTACGGGCTTGACCAAAAAGCATCTTCGAGATGTAAGACTTCTTCATTATTTGATGTCAAAACAATAGAGAAAATGTCGAATCGAATGTTCTTAAGTGGCTTATAATCAGAACTGAATGCGTTCGCGGCTTCAATAAGTCGTTTTTGTTGAGAGGCTGACAGAAAATCCTCCGGGTTGCCAAATGCTTTTGTACTTCGAGTTTTTACTTCAACAAAGACAATCAAATTTTCATCTTCCGCAATCAAATCAACTTCAAAACGCCCATATCTGTAGTTGCGTCGAATAATTTGAAATCCTTTTGAAATTAATATCCGCTCCGAGATTCGCTCACCTTTCCTCCCCAACTCGAGACGGTTATCTCGTTTAGGCATTTAATTGCTTCAAAGCGATAAACGCCATCAAGCCGGCGCCCACCTCAAGAGCAGATTCATCGATATCAAAAGTTGGTGTATGAAGCATTGAGGTAATACCCTTTTCTTCATTTCGGATTCCCAAGCGATAAAAACAACTATCCACTTCTTGAGAAAAGTACGCAAAGTCCTCACCTGCCGGCCATATATCCAAGTCTTCCACGTTTTCTTCTCCGAGGTATTCTACAGCAGCCTGACGAGCTTGCTCGGTGGTTTCTTCATGATTGTTCAGAAACGGATACCCTTTCCTAACTTCAATCTCACATTGTCCACCCAACGCTTCAGTGACGGAAGTGGCAACCTGGATAATTCGTTTGTGAGCCTCCATTCTCCATTCCTCGTTGAATGTCCGCAGCGTGCCCTCCATCTCTACTTTATCCGGAATAATATTTGTCGATCCCAAGCCAACAATTTTTCCAATACTTACCACAGTGGGCATTGCAGGTTTCGCTTGTCTACTAACCACTTGTTGAAGTGCGGTAATGACTTGTGCTGAAATTGCAATGGGGTCTACATTCATATGTGGATGAGCTCCATGGCCACCTTTGCCGTGGATGGTGATGTAGATTTCATCGGCACTTGCCATGTAAAGGCCTTTTCTAAATCCAACTTTCCCTGCATCGATCAAAGGCATGACGTGCTGGCCGGTCATGGTTTCAACCGTCGGATTCTGCAGCACACCCTCTTTAATCATAATTGATGCACCGCCGGGTAATCGTTCCTCACCGGGTTGGAAAACAACCTTTACAGTTCCTTCGAACTGGTCTCTAAGTTTGTTTAATATGTAAGCAGTGCCAAGCATGGAACTTGTATGCACATCATGACCACATGCATGCATTACCCCTTCGTTGCTGGACTTGTATTCACACTGATTTTCTTCTTTTATTGGAAGCGCATCGATATCGGCACGTAACCCAATAGTCTTTTTGTCCGGATTCTTTCCCTTTATCAACGCAATCAGGCCCGTATTGGCGCAGTCTTTTACATCAGTAATTCCTATATCCAGCAAAAACTTTCGAATTCGCTTCTGTGTCTCAAATTCCTCAAATGACAGTTCCGGATTTTGATGCATCTCCCGTCGGAAGGCCACAACTCGTTCGAATATTTCACCGGATAAATTTTTAACCTGTTCAGCAACCATGGAGCAAAGTTAGTTGAAATGAGAGCAATCATTTGTCGGATTTACATCCGGTCTCCGAAAGCTGGATTTACATCATTATTCGTG
>CAJXLR010000339.1 GCA_913056425.1 uncultured Bacteroidota bacterium | reverse complement strand
CCGTAGTGTTGGCGTAAGAACCCCCGCCTGCAAAATGAGACAAAGAATGGGCAAATTCGTGAACCACAATTTCACCGTCTTCAGCATCATCAACGCCACCTTCACCGAACTCCAACTCAACTGGACTTACACCGTAATTGAATGAACTGAAATCTCCACCGGAATAGGCATGTGCGTCAATCACAAGCGTATCCGGAAGTGCAGATTCAAACCCCAAGGCTTCGACATAGTCAGACATCGAAACAATGTGATAATAAGCGTTTACATCTTCAAATTGATACTGAGAGCGAGTAAAGTCGAAGGTATCTGTAAGTGAAAAGGTTTCCGGTAAAACCGGGTCGCTCACTTGACCAAAATAGTATCGATCATTTCGCAACCAAAAAGTGTCATTTTCGAAGTGCACCTTCATATTCACCCATTTTCGTTCAGCGTTTAGTTGAGGCACATCTAGATCATTGGAATCAATATAAGGCGAACCATACTCACGTTCCGCTGTGTTCAGTGGGTTTACTAAAAAAACACGAGCACTTACTTGGGTATCCGGTTTATGGTAATACAATCGATGGGATTGTTCAAAGACCGTTTCATCTTCAATTTTGATGGTTGTTTCGTTGTACGATGAACTACGCCGACCAAGTTGCCAAGCACCATCGAGGTTAATCCAAATTGCGTCTGATAAGGCAGTTGTCTCGCTTGAAAAGATTTCAGGGATACTCTCTTGCACCAAAAAGGCTTTGCCGTTGCGAGTATGCACATGGTATTCAGCATCTAGAACTTCGTGCCCATTATAAAACACGTCAAAGTGATAGTGTGTTCCGGTGAGACTCACTATGCTATCGCGCAGCTTTAATTCGTAGGCTGAGTTTGATAAAATGGTATGACTTTGTCGGGATTGTTGGATTATACTATGAGCACTAATCGCTTCGAAATCAACATTTTGTTGGATGGTTGCCGACCTCTGAATTCGTTCCGATTGAAGAAATTGAGCTGAAACACTGGAACCCAAAAAGAATAATAAACCAACAACAGGCAGTCTCATAATGTAAAGGTACAACGCACAACTGCCTATTGAGGTTTTTGGACTTCAAAATTTGGTAAGGATTCAAGCTGATTAACGAATTCGTCCAAGTATGACTGATAGACTGTTAACCTGAAGTAACCGCTGATGTGATCGGGTGGAATCAAGTTGAGAATATTGTGTTTGCCCTGTAACTCGTAAACAATATAGTCTCGGTTTTGAAGGTCTCGAACCAGAAGGTCAACCTTTGGATGTTCTCGTAGAACTTTTGCATTCGACAAAGCAAGTTCAGCTGCGGTGCCGTATGCATCGATGAGTCCGCTCACCCCAAGTTTCTTTCCTCCGTAACATCGAACTACGGCGACTAATACATGATCCAATCCATGTGAATGAATCCTCCGTAAAATCGGCATCCCGGCAGAATTTCCAGGCTCTCCGTCGTCGTTGGCTCGATACTCTTCTCCTAGTTGCCAGGCATAGCAAATGTGTGTAGCATCTGGGTATTGTAACCAAAGTGCGTCAAGTTTTTGTTTGATGGCGTCACGATTATCAACCGGATATGCGAAAGCCAGAAATTTTGAACCTCGATCGCGATGTTCTGATTCAGAAACTCCCTCGATGGTTAGATATGACAGGTTATCCTCCAATGCTAATCAGAATAATAGCTACAACAGCAAGAGCAATACCCGTCCAGTTTCGTTTGCTCAGGGACTCCTTAAATATCAGAATGGAGAAAAGGGTAGAGGCTACCACAATTCCGATATTGTTTATCGGGTAAACCTGAGATGTTTTAAACAGGTTTGATTGTAACGCAAGAAACAGAAAGTAGATGCTGAAATAGTTTGGTATACCCAATACAATACCGGCTATAACATTCTTAAGCACGAAGTCGGTTTGTTTGCGAAGCAACCGGAATACCGTGTAAACCGTTCCCAAAATTGCGGCGAAAAAGAAGATGAGTATGGTTGGTGCCGATGCTGAGACTCCTTCCAGTTGTAACTCAATGACTTTTACGCTGGTATCGATTATTCCACTTCCAACCAATACAAACAATGGAAGCAATAAGTATGATTTTCCAGTAAGTCCGATGTGAGACTTGTTGCTCACAAAAAACACGCTGATGATGCTCAGTAAAATTCCAAAAATCAGCAAGGCATTTATGGGGTCGTTCAACGCAACAAAAGCAAATACAACCGGGAAGACCACGCCCATTTTAGCGGCAATCACAGACACGCTAATCCCCATTTTCTGGGCAGTTACCGCCATGGCAATGAAAACGGTTATAAACAGGATACCCAGAATCATCGTGTAAACACCCCACGAACTTTGAACATTGGTTGAGAGTGAGTGAACACTATTATTGCTGGTTAGCAGGCCAACAATCACGCACGTCCAGTAGTTCACCATAATGGCTTGTTGATTATCTACTTGGTACTTAGGAAAGTATTTAAATACAACATTGATTAACGAGGAGCACAATATCGAGAGAAGTAGAAACACGAGATCTAAAGATTATTGTGGTAAATGCTAATCCTATCTGAACCGAGTTGAAACTCCTGGTATACAGGAAGTTGCGGAGTTTTAGGCGACGCAACACCCGATCCCCAGTTTTTAGATGAGGTGATTGTGATGATCTCATCGAAACGGTTCTTCTCGATAAACTGGTTTAAAATGTTCGTTCCACCTTCGATCAAA
>CAJXLR010000338.1 GCA_913056425.1 uncultured Bacteroidota bacterium | reverse complement strand
CGGGAAACCGGCAAAGTTGTGGGCAGGACCAACTCCCCCAATACCCGGTCCAATATTACCTAGTGACGAGATCGTCGCACCAGCTGAAGTCATCAAATCATAGCCATACATGGTCATAACTATGGTTCCAACAACAAATACAGTTAGATATATGAAGAAGAAAGCGAGGATGTTGTAGATAATCTTTTGCTCGACGGCATGACCGTTATAGCGAACCGGTATGATTGCTGATGGATGCAGAATTCGTTTTAGCTCTGTAATACCGTTTTTAGCGATAAGCACGTGCCTCACGATTTTAATGCCACCTGATGTAGACCCGGCAGATGCCCCAAAGAACATCAGCAAGAAAAACGCGAGTGTCATGAAGTAACCCCAAGTTGTATAATCCGCCGTGGCAAATCCGGTTGTGGTAACAATACTAATTACCATAAAAAGCGAGTCGCGAAAGCTTTGCTCCCATTCGGTTCCATAGCCGAGGTATATGAGCGATACGGTAGTGGCAAGTGCAGAGAAGATTACCAGACCGGCATAGAATCTAAACTCCTCATTCTTGATAATCTCGCCGAACTTGAGTTTAATGATATAATAGAACAAAGTGAAGTTTAGTCCACCAAAGAACATGAAGATGCTAATGATGTAATGTATATGTGGTGGGTACGCCGCCACACTTGCATTCATGGTTGAAAATCCTCCGGTTGAAACAGTTGTGAAGGAATGGTTTACTGCATCATACCACGTCATTCCTGCAATCTTGAGTGCAAACACCTCTACCAGAGTGATTGCAGCATAGATATACCACAGTCTTTTTGATGTTTCCGTAATTCGTGGATGGAGTTTACTCGCAGATGGACCGGGTGATTCTGCCATAAACAACTGCATCCCTCCCACTCCTAAGATTGGCAGAATAGCAACCGTTAACACGATGATCCCCATGCCGCCAATCCATTGTGTAAGACTTCGCCATAACAATATGCCTTTGTGTACACCTTCAATGTCATTGAGAACCGAAGAACCGGTTGTTGTGTATCCTGAGATTGTTTCAAATAATGCAGAAGAAAACTCCGGTATTGCGCCACTCAGTAAATAAGGCAAACTACCTCCGAGAGACAGGGCTAGCCAGCCGAGCGTTACAATGATGTATCCGTCTTTCTGGCGAAGTTTTTTCTCGTGATCTCGGGTAAAATACCAAAGCATCACGCCCATGTTTAGATTGGTGGCTGATGCGATTAACAACGCAAATGTGTCGCCCTCACTAAAGAAAAAACTGGTTGGTAGACAGAATAAGATAAAAACGCCATTCAGCATGAATAGCAATCCAAGTACGTTTAGAATTAAACGCCAGTTTATCCGACTTCTAGAAGAACTTTTCAACCTCTTTTATTTCGGTGTACTCAGAAAGCACTACCACTTTATCGTTTGCTTGTATTTGGTCGTCGCCATTTACAATCTGGGCTACACCATTTCGAAGAATCCCTCCGATAATTGCTTGTTTCGGGAATTTGAGATCGCGAATCTTTTTACTTGTAATCTTTGAATTCTCAGATGCGTTAAATTCCAGAATCTCCGCGTCAAAACCGTGAACTGCGGCGATACTGATCACATCACCTTGACGAACATAACGGAATATGTTGTTGGCGGCGATGAGCTTCTTGTTGATTAGCGTATCAATTCCAATATTTTGCGAGAGGTTGATGTAGTCCATGTTCTCAACCAGTGCGATTGTTTTCTTCACGCCTTGATCTTTGGCCATCAAACAAGCCATGATGTTGGTCTCCGAATTACCTGTTACGGCAATGAATGCGTCCATCTCATCGATGTTCTCTTGCTCCAAAACGCGTACATCGTGCCCGTCGCTATTGATTACCAAGATGTCCGAATATTTATCAGCGAGATTATTACATCGTTCGGCGTTCTGCTCTACAACCTTAATCTTTCTGCGTTTACGGATTTTCTCAACGGTGTTCATACCCACCTTACCTCCACCGAGAATCATGATGTTCTTGATTCGATGTTCTTCCTTTCCGGTAAGCTTGATGATTTCATCCAAACCCGGCGGCAAAGACAGGAAGTAAATGTGATCACCCAAAAGGAATCTGGTGTCGCCTCGCGGTACGAGTGTTTCACCATCGCGCTGGATTCCGATTGGTATAAAATTGAAGTTCGGATTAAGTGCCGAAGTTTCCTTTATCGTTCGATCGACAACCGGAGCGTCGTTATCTAAGTGGATACCAACTAACATCAGCTTTCCCATCTCAAATTCAAACGCATCTGTAAACGCCGAACGTTTAATGAGTCGCCAAATCTCTTTCGATGCAAGCTCTTCCGGCGATATCATCACATCAATACCCAAGTGTTTGAAGTCAATACTACACTTTGGATTGAGGAATTCTGTGTTGTTTACACGAGCGATGGTTCGTTTGGCACCCAATTGTTTGCCAATAGTGGCTATCGCACCAGTCTTGTGCCAACCAATCGCCGCATGTCCAAGCGGTTCAACACCTTCCCGGGAACACGCGTCAAACGCGAAAAGCGGGTCGCAGTGGTGATTGATACCTCTGGGTCAATTGCGATGGATCAATTGGAATTATTTTCGGCTGAAATTCATGGCATTTGGCGCAGTGGCGCGGATGTCCATATCATTGAATGTGACGCAAGCGTGCAACGCACCTACCCTTATAAAGGCAAACCCCTTGAAAATGTGCAAGGCGGTGGG
>CAJXLR010000337.1 GCA_913056425.1 uncultured Bacteroidota bacterium | reverse complement strand
CGGTGAGCAGCGCACCGCCCTCGCAGAGATCGGAAAGGGGCAAGTCTTCGCCGAACGCCGCAAACTTGCCGTCAGTCATCGCCGCGAGCATCGAGAACGCTTCGGCTTTGTCTTCGGGTTTGTTTAAGATCTGATCGCCTTTAACAACGGTTGTATCTGCAGTAATCAAAAGTTCATTGGCTCTAAGTTCTTTGTGGGCCTCAGACTTAACGACAGCCAGGAACTCCGAAACCTCAGAAACTGGCATGTTGTCTGGAAAAAACTCATCTGCATCAATACTGAATGAAGTGAATTCAACATCCATTTCAGACAATAGTTGTCTTCGCCGAGGTGATTGAGAACCTAAGAGGATTTTGTAATCGAACGACCGGAGAGTCATATGAATTCAAAAGAAATCAATCTCCTCTTTTTAACCAACTTAATTCTAATATTGCAGCAATGCCTATAGAACTCTCAAAACCACTTGTGATTTTCGATTTAGAAACTACCGGTGTGAACGTTTCTCGCGATCGAATAATTGAATTATACCTCATCAAGGCTATGCCAGATGGCTCGGAGCAGACGTTTTCTAGGCGTTTAAATCCGGAGATGCCTATTCCGAAAGAATCAACCGAGATTCATGGAATATCGGATGCTGATGTGAAAGACTGTGAGACGTTTAAAGACATCGCAAGAGATCTGAATGCGTTTATTGGCGATGCGGATTTTGCAGGCTTTAATTCAAATCGCTTCGACTTTCCACTACTCGTGGAAGAGTTTTATAGAGCCGATATTGATTTTCAGACCGAAAAAAGGAAGTTCATCGATGCGCAACGGATCTTTCACAAAAAAGAACCACGAAACCTCTCGGCTGCGTACCGATTCTACTGTGACAGTCAATTAAACAATGCTCACTCTGCTGAGGCAGATACTCGTGCAACATGGGAAATCATAAAAGCTCAGGTAGACAAGTATGATGACCTCAAACCAACGGTTGATGCGCTTCATTCTTTCAGTGGTCAAGGCGAGCTTGTTGACTTAGCCGGTCGTATTCGAAGAAATCAACAAGGTGAACCAATCTTTTCGTTTGGTAAACACCGCGGACATACCGTAGCATCTGTGTTTAAGAAAGAACCGTCATACTTTGAATGGATGATGAACGGCGACTTCCCAGAAAACACCAAACGCGTGATTACACGCCTAATGCTCGAACTAAAGACAAAACAATGAACTTAGCCGATCACTATTCACTCGAAGATATTGTTCATCTAACACAGTCCAAAACTCAGATTGAATTATCGGAGGACGCCAAACAACGTGTTGAAAAGTGCTATAACTACCTTCAGAATAAGATTAAAACATCAGAACGACCGATTTACGGTGTCAATACGGGATTTGGGTCGCTTTGCAATACGGTAATCAAAGATGAAGACTTAGAGCAGCTTCAGCTAAACCTTTTGATAAGCCATGCTTGTGGAACCGGCGATTATGTACCCCAGCATGTAGTTCGACTGATGATTGTCCTTAAGGTCTTGTCACTTACAAAAGGTCACAGCGGTGTTCAGCTGAAAACTGTTGAAAAACTCATCAACCTGTACAATCAAGAAGAACTACCGGTAGTCTACGAGCAAGGTTCATTGGGAGCTTCGGGTGATTTGGCGCCATTGGCTCACCTAGCGTTGCCTCTATTAGGTCTCGGAGAAGTTTGGAAGGGGGAAAGCCCTACATCAGCCAGTCACTTGATTGATCCAAGCTACCACTTGAAAGCCAAAGAAGGGTTAGCCTTAATAAACGGAACTCAATTCATGTCGGCTTATGGTGCGTACTGCTCTGTAATTGGAGTTAAGCTTCTTCGCTTGGCAAATAAAATTGCGGCATTAAGTGCAGATGCTTTCGATTCCAGAATTGATCCGTTCCTGCCCCATAGTCATGCAATTCGTAATCAACCCGACCAAGAATCATGTGCAAGAGATATTTATATGTATCTGCAAGGGAGTGAGTTACAAGAACAAGACAAGGTTCACGTTCAAGACCCTTATAGCTTCAGGTGTGCTCCTCAAGTACATGGTGCAAGCTTAAGTGCCATAAAGCATTGCATGGAAATTTTCACGAACGAGGTTAATGCAGTAACCGATAATCCAAATGTTTTTCCTGATGAGGATTTAGTGCTATCAGCAGGAAATTTTCACGGACAAACATTAGCAATACAATTAGACCACTTGGCCGTTGCCTTGGCTGAAATCGCAAACATATCAGAACGTCGTACATACAAACTGATTTCAGGTGAACGCGGTCTCCCGGCCTTTCTTATTCGTGAGCCGGGTATCAATAGCGGTTTCATGATACCTCAATACACTGCGGCTAGCATTGTGAGCCAAAATAAGCAATTATGTACGCCGGCAAGTGTAGACAGTATTGTGAGTAGTAATGGTCAAGAAGATCACGTGAGTATGGGAGCCAATGCCGCTACCAAATGTTACCGAGTGTTACAAAACACGATTACGGTCTTGGGTATTGAAATGTTTGCAGCAACACAGGCGTTAGAATTCAGAAGACCACTCAAATCGAGCGAAGAGCTTGAGGCATTCGTTAGCTCATATCGCGACCAAGTAAGTTTTGTAGAACAGGATACATACCTGTCACCGGAAATCCGAAAATCAGCTTCCTTTATTCAGGAGGTTGTTGGGGCTTAGTTTAGATTTCTCGGTTAACGTCCCAGTTCTCTAAGTATTCC
>CAJXLR010000336.1 GCA_913056425.1 uncultured Bacteroidota bacterium | reverse complement strand
TTATGTGGATGGTAATCTAGTGGGTGTTTTCGAAGTTCCTGTAACGGTACCTATATTGACTATTGACACAGCTCGTGTTACAGTGCTCGGAGGCATCATTAACAACGGATTAGTGGATAATCGAAAGATATACCCATTCTACAAAGCAATTCAGGATACAATTATTCTGACATCCAATAAAATTGATTCAATCTTCCCTTCTGTAACATATCATGACTCTACCCAGTTCAAGTGGATAGAAGATTTTGAAGATAGAACCATCAGCATGGAACCTTCCGGAGTAAATACAACAGAAGATTCCATTCGTCTAACAATGGATCCCAACGAAGTATTGGATTATAGCAATCGTAACCAAGTGTCCGGTTATGTCGAATTTGATTCAGTTGGTCAAGTTTTTGAAAGCTCAACCATAAGTCGCTTTACCATTCCTAGTAACTCGTCAGCGTACCTTGAGATGAATTATAACTTAGAATCCGGAACACAAGTGGGATTCTATGTGTTCAACGAAGCAGGTATTCAAATCGACCGAGTTAACGTACTTTATTTATTCCCAACCGACGGAGAATGGAAAAAAAGCTACGTCAGTTTTAATGAAGATATGAGCAACCCGGATTACGCGAATGCGACCTTCAAGGTTTTCTTTTACAGCCGTAACTCTTCCGACAGCCCAAACGCCCGTAATTACTTCGACAACCTTAAGTTGTTACATTATTGAAGTCTAGACGCCATAAGATAGTTTACCTATTGTCCGATTATCTTTCGGGTATTCTTTCATGGTTGGCGTTTTACTTTTATCGTGGTCATGTACTTGAGCACAAATCATACTCCGATGGATTGCAAGACCCGAAGCTATTTCTAGGATTAGCTGCTATTCCACTGTTTTGGGTGGTCTGTTTTTACCTTTATGGACAATATCAAGAAGTACTTAGAAAGTCTCGACTCAAAGAGTTTAGCCAAGTTCTTATTGTAAGCTTTTTTGGTTCTTTAGTTTTGTTTTTTGGGGTATTACTGGATGACGCAGTAACCGAATACACCAACTACTACAGTTCTTTCCTGGCCTTGTTTGGCTTTCACTTTGGTGTTACACAGCTATGTCGTGTAATTATTACAACTCGAATTGGTCGACGCATTAAAGACCGAAAAATCGGTTTCAAAACCGTGATGATTGGATCCGATCAAAAAGCATATGATCTATTCAGTGAATTGGAGAATGCGAAACAAAGTGAGGGTTATCAATTTGTAGGGTATGTGAATGTTAACGGTGAGGATGACGGTCAGTTAGGCAAAGAAATCGCACATCTTGGAAGTTATCGCGAGTTGCAGCAGATTATTGCAGAGGAGCAAATCGAAGAAGCCTTAATTGCAATCGAATCGAGCGAGCATGGCAAGCTAAATAAGATCATTGATCAACTCAGTGGCACCGGTGTAAACATCAAAATCATCCCAGACATGTATGATATCTTATCAGGTAGTGTACGTGTAAATAACATACTTGGGACTCTTTTAATCCAAGTTAGCCCTTACCTGATGCCGGATTGGCAAAAGAGTGTTAAGCGGGCGATAGACATTTTGTTTTCGCTGTTGGCAGTGGTGGTTGGTTTCCCGGTTTTCTTGATAATCGGAATCGCAGTAAAGGCCACCTCGAAAGGGCCAATCTTTTTCGCACAAGAGCGAATTGGTATAGGTGGAAAGCCTTTTAACATCATAAAGTTTCGGTCCATGTATACCGATTCGGAACGTCAAGGTCCAATGTTAAGTTCCGAGGACGACCCTCGAATTACCAAAGTGGGTAAAATTTTACGTAAGACAAGATTGGATGAAATACCTCAGTTTTGGAACGTTTTACGCAACGATATGACGTTGGTAGGCCCCAGACCAGAACGACAGTTCTTTATCGATAAGATTGTTGAACGTGCACCTCATTACAAGCGTTTACACCGAGTTAAGCCGGGCATTACCAGTTGGGGTCAAGTTAAATACGGTTACGCCGAAAATGTGGATGAGATGCTTGAGCGGATGAAGTACGACATTCTGTATGTTGAGAACATGTCGTTGGCTCTTGACTTTAAAATCCTAATTTACACCGTCTTGATTATGATTCAAGGACGCGGGAAGTAGGTAATTGGTAGATGCCATTAGCTTTTGTACCATAAACGCTAACCTTTAACATTAACCGTTAACTCACTTTAAAAATGAAAACAGTACGTGAGTGCTTGAGTGCGAGATTTTTGGATATGGACTTTTAAAAAAGCAAAAGTGCCCGAATAACGAGTCCAGAAATTTTCTACTTTCAACTTTTGACTTTCCACTTTTAGTTCCAAACCTTACACCCTTAACCATAACCTGAGATAGTGAATGACTGGGTGATTGAATGATTGAGTGATTGAATGTTTATGACAGCAATGTACGCTAGGAGGTTTGTGCTTGGCTCGCTTGGAAATGTGGGAAGTTTTGACGTGGGAATTCCGATATCCCCTCCCCAATTCTAAGATACAGCATTCGTGAAATAAAGTTGAGCTGAATCAACCGTACAACCGGGATCTAGCTCCAAGCGTTCGATTTAATACAGCTCACCTTTAGTTGCTACCTACTAATAATTCAGTTTAATAAAGCGATGAGCATATGTCCCTTCATTGTTAATTAACTCAAGCGTGTACGTGCCTGGTTTCAAACTAGATATGTCAACTCTATTATCGATTAGATTTCCACGTGCTAT
>CAJXLR010000335.1 GCA_913056425.1 uncultured Bacteroidota bacterium | reverse complement strand
CCTAACGCCTGTGTACCTCAGCACCACCTTTGTACAGGAATCTGTGGACAAATACCTCGATAAGGGGTTCAGTTACAGCAGGACCAACAATCCAACTGTGAAAATGCTCGAGGAAAAAGTGGCCAAGATTGAAAATGGCTACGACTCTATTTGTGTTAGCACCGGCATGGCGGCCACTGCGTCTTGCATCAATGCCTTCATGAATACAGGTGATCATTGCGTAATCACCAACTGCAGCTACGGTGGCACAAACCGTATCTGTCGTGAACAATTCATGCCGCTTGGGATGGAATTCAGCTTCGTCGACTTTACCGATCCCAAAAATGTTGAGGCAGCGATCAAGCCCAACACAAAGCTCATCTTTAGTGAGAGTCCTACCAATCCTACTTTGACTTTGGCAGATTTGGATGCTATTTCTGAAATTGCTCAAAAGCACGGTATTCTTCACGTTTGCGATTCTACGTTCGCCACACCCTATGTTTGCCGTCCGCTAGATCATGGAGCTGATCTCACCATCCAATCCCTCACCAAGTATTATGACGGATTGAATATTGGGACAGGTGGAGCTCTTGTGGCAAAAACTCCTGAGTTGTATGAACGCATCAAACTCATCCAAAACATGCATGGTAACATTATGTCGCCCATGACAGCTTATCTTATGCTTCAAACTATGAAAACTATGGGATTGCGTATCCGTCAACAATCTTCCTCGGCCATGAAAATCGCTACATTTTTGGAATCTCATCCTAAGGTTAGCAAGGTAGTTTACCCTGGATTGGCAAGCCATCCTCAGAAGGAATTGGCTGATAGGCAGCACAGAGATGGATTGCATGGTGGCATGCTCTGGTTTGATGTTAAGGGTGATCCCATCAAATTGATGGACAACATTAAGAGACCCTGGACATTGTGCGAGAACTTGGGTGCCACTGAGAGTATTATCACTGCATGTGCTGTCATGACCCATGCCAATATGATCCGCGAAGATCGCTTGAAGGTTGGAATCACTGATGGATTCATTCGTATTTCGGTTGGTATTGAAGATCCAGATGACTTGATCCGTGGCTTGGATGATGCTCTCAATCAACTTTAGAATTGGTGTAAACAGGGTAGGTACACGCTTAAAAGGCGCGAATGTTTAAGACTTGGGCTCAACGACAATCGTTTGAGCTAATAATTTACTTAATTAAACATCTTATAGTTAAATTATCTAAGTGTGCTTGGAATTGATTCTTTTCTAGGCAAAAATATTCTAGCACAGAAACAAAAAATCGATTAGTGATCAGCTCAAAACGGCGCCGAACAATCAAATGAAAGATCCTCCTTTGTCACTGGGTGCCTGAAACTAATTGATTTCGCATGGACACACATTGGCTTTCCAGCAGAAGCACTTGCAATAGCTTGTTGCAGATCGGCACTTGCCTTATCTGCTGGCAAGCTAGCCTCATCCAATCCTCCGTTAGCGGCGGCCTCGCCATTGTATCCATAGACAGTATCTCCAACAATAGGATGCCCGATAGCTGCACAGTGAACATTTAATTGGTGAGTTCGGCCTGAGATGCTAGTGAGTGTGAGTCGAGAGACATCGTTACCATCGATATCTTCTCTTGATACAACTTCGTATGTGGTAAGGCTCTCCTTGGGGCTCTCAAGCATCTTCTTTCCAACAACATCGGCGTCCAATCCAATAAGGGCCCGTTGGTGTTCATCTGTAGATACTCTCATGAAAGGAGGGCATTCGTAATCTCTCATTAGTGGCAAATCAATGGATCCACTATCTTGTGCTACATGTCCACATACCAAGGCCTCGTACTTGCGAGTTACCTTACGTGTGCGGAAGAGAGAGTTCATGCCTCTCAAGGCAGCGTTGGTACGTGCAAAAACAACAAGGCCAGAAGTATCCATTCCCAATCGGTGAACAACCATTTTATCCATACGTCCAGACTCAGAACCGAAGCGGTCGAAAACAGCCTTGTTTAAGGATGGGTTGTCATCTTTACCAGGCACCGTGAGGACACCACAGGGCTTATTTACAATTACTATGTGCTCATCTTCAAAAACAACGTCTATATCCTGTTATATCAAGCAGTCATGTCAGTGTGAATAATGAGGACAAAATGTTGAAAGGATGTAAATTGATGGATTGTTCACAAGAAACTTACATCTGGAGAAATGGCTACGGAAGCACGGTCGCGCTCTTGCAATTTAGCCATCTGAGCCTTTAGTTTTGCTTGAATATCAGATGAACTGAGAAAGAGCGATGTAGAAGTGATCTTGTCGCCATTATGATTTCCATTTCCTTGTTGATGTAATTGACGATGAAAAGAAGATGATGTTGGCGACTGAAAAGCATGACTCGCTTGTAGCACCGCCACCACCAGTAACATTATCAGAAGCTGAAGCATGATGTACCCAATTATATATGGTAGATAGTGCCCGTTTGCTTGATAGGGAGCCTCCTCTACCTCTACCTGTGATGTGTGCGTGATTGGCGGAGGTTGTCAACTTTTTCAAATGAAAATCCAACTGCCGGTATGAAAAGAGATGTGTGTCTCCTCATTTTGCTCTCTACGTTAGGAATTAATAGTCAATTTTCCACCGCTGTGAGCTTCGTTGTTGAAACTGTTTAGGAGTTTTGTTTTTAGCATTTTAGTAGTTATACTTCGCCTATTTCACCAATTACGAAGTGTAGATATTCCGCAAGGCCCCTCTAAAACCAGTGATAAATAATGGT
>CAJXLR010000334.1 GCA_913056425.1 uncultured Bacteroidota bacterium | reverse complement strand
TGCTCAATTGGTTTCGAAACGTGACCTCCACGCATTTGTGGGATGGCACAAAACGAACAAGGCCTATCACACCCTTCAGAGATTTTGAGATAGGCGTAATGAAATGGAGTGGTTGTTAACCGCTCACCCAGTAGGTCTTTCTTATAATCAGCTTCGAGTCTTTGCAACAAAGCAGGAAGTTCCATGGTTCCGAAGAACGAATCCACTTCAGGCATTTCTGCTTTCAATTCTTCTTTGTAGCGATGACTCAGACATCCTGTAACAAACAACTTGTCGATGTTACCTGCTTCTTTTTCATCGATGTAGTGTAAAATGGTATCTATGGATTCTTGCTTGGCGTTTTCAATAAAGCCACATGTATTCACTACAATAATGTTTGCGTCGTCACGATCGGATTGATGCGTTGCATCTATCTCATTCGCTTTTAGCTGAGTTAATAAAACCTCGGAGTCAACAACATTTTTCGAGCACCCAAGGGTTACGATGTCAACCTTATTCTGTTTGAAATCTTTGGTTCGCATATTTATTCAGCAAATAACGATTCTACAAAAGCTTTGGCTTCAAAGTGTTGGATGTCGTTAATACCTTCACCTATCCCGATGTATTTTACAGGGATTTTGAATTGGTCTGATATACCTAAAACAACACCACCACGTGCGGTCCCATCTAACTTGGTTAGCGCTAAAGCCGATACATCCGTAGCCGCAGTGAATTGCTTAGCTTGCTGAAATGCGTTTTGTCCCGTACTGGCATCCAAGACTAGAAGAACCTCGTGAGGGGCATCTGGTATTACTTTACTCATAACACGTTTTATTTTACTCAACTCGTTCATGAGGTTAACCTTATTGTGCAGACGACCCGCCGTATCAAGTAAAATTAAATCGGCGTTTTCTTTCACACCATAGTCCACCGTGTCAAACGCCACGGCAGCGGGGTCTGTATTCATGCCTTTAGATACCACAGGAACATTCACGCGTTCACCCCAGATTTTAATTTGATCAACGGCTGCAGCTCTAAATGTATCTGCCGCACCCAAGACAACCTTCTTCCCGGCGTTTTTGTATAGGTTGGCGAGTTTTCCAATCGTAGTCGTTTTGCCAACACCATTCACACCAACAACCATAATTACATAGGGCTTGGCTTCTGCATTTATGTCTTGCGAGTCGTTTTCTGACAACAACTGAGTAATCTCGTCTTTTAGTAACTCGTTTAATTCTGCAACGCCAAGGTATTTGTCTTTCGACACACGTTCTTCCAGCCGCTCGATAATTTTGAGCGTAGTGTCAATACCGACATCAGAGGTTACTAGAATTTCTTCAAGTTCGTCAAGAAATTCATCATCAACAGAAGTCCTTCCAACCAAGGCTTTGGATATCTTCCCAAATAGGCTGGATTTCGTTTTCTCCAGTCCTTTGTCCAGCAGCTGTTTTTCTTCAGCTGTTTTTTCCTTCTTAAAAAAGTCGAATAAGCCCATGTCCTGTTATACAAAAAAAGCTCCCTGTAAAGATAGGAAGCTTCTTGAGTTCAATATTGTTTTAGATTACTTGAAGTATTCCTTCACTGAATCTGTTGGAATGATTTCTTCTTTGAATGTGTAAGCGCCTGTCTTTGGAGATCGAACAGCTTTAATCACTTTGGCCCAATCACGGCCAGTTCCTGTTTTAAGCGTTGCTACTACTTTCTTTGCCATGACTCAATTACTTAATTTCTTTGTGAACGGTTACTTTTTTAAGGATTGGGTTGAATTTCTTCAATTCCAAACGTTCTGTAGTATTCTTCTTATTCTTCGTCGTGATGTAACGAGAAGTCCCTGGCATGCCTGATTCTTTGTGCTCAGTACATTCCAAGATTACTTGTACGCGGTTACCTTTCTTAGCCATTGTCCTTAGATTTTACCGTTTTTTTCTAAATCCTTTAAGCAAGCAGAGATTCCTTTCTTGTTGATTGTACGCAACGCAGAAGTTGAAACCTTCAACGTAACCCACTTATCCTCTTCAGGAATGTAGAAACGCTTAGTGTGTAGGTTCGGGTAGAATCTACGCTTCGTTTTAATATTCGAGTGGGAAACATGATTACCCTTTAAGGCCTTCTTTCCCGTCAAATCACATACTCTAGACATCACTTAAATTTTAAGGAGTGCAAAGTTGAGGTTTTTATTCTTAATTGACAAGCGTTTTTGGAAAAAGTAATAAGATTTTTCTTTTGCCAAGACGCAAGCTTTTTGACCTATTCATCAACATCTGGAATGTCTTTGATCGTATAGATTTTCGATAGAGTTTGTTTGGTTTCTCCACTTGTGGTTTTGACCATTATTTCATCAAGCAATATTCGATCACCTACTTGAAGTGTCGTTATCCATTTTGTCGAGGTTGTAGAGAGCTTAGGTCCAATGTTTGACGCTACTTTCGCACTGCCTTTTCGTGGTGCAATCACTAGATTGAAAGAAACAATACGCAGACTGTTTGGTGCAGTCAATTTTAATTCACTTAATTCAGATATCTGTTCAAGTGTTAAGGTGGTTCCTTTGATGTTGTTTAACGTAGGTCGCACTTTTGGCGATTGCCCTAAACAATTGGTAGTTAGAAAAAGTAAAATCAGTCCAAGAGATTTTTGAGAAAATTGTGCAATGACTGCCCAGGGCTTGCTTGAAAAGTCCCTCTTCTGTCACGTTACCTGCGAAGTTCATTTTTGGAAAAACAAATTTGACAAATTTGCAAACTGCCACACGAAAT
>CAJXLR010000333.1 GCA_913056425.1 uncultured Bacteroidota bacterium | reverse complement strand
CTAAAAACAGGAGTGTTGAGATAGTTAAGTACAGATACAGTCGTCTCATTTTCCTACTCGTCGGTAAAAGTAAATATTATCCTATTCGGCAATCGGTTTATAACAGAATCCTTTTAGAAACGTTAATTGTTAGTATATCCTTCAAATTATATACAGACTAACTTTGCTTTTGTGATTCACAGTCTTGTCAAATACGTACTCTTTGCTACAATGGTTGCAATGCATGTAAATGCTTTTGCGGCGCTGGATCCACCCATTATTCGGTGCGTATCCATCGATCAGGATAACAATGTATCCTTGACTTGGGAGGTCCCTGTTGACAGTAACAATGAGTTTACCGAATACCAGATTTATTATCGCACGGATGCGAGTGGTGTTTTCAACCAGATACAACAAATAGGAAATTATAACCAAACTAATGTCCAATTAACTGGCCCATTCGTTGGGGGAGATTTTTATATGGTTTCCGTATCAAATGGAGGTACCGAGATTAGTGCTAATTCAAATACAGTGCAACCCATTATTTTGGATTTGACAAAAGACAACCGGGAGGTCACGCTCACCTGGAGTGAAATAAATCTCCCGAGTCAAGATTCATTATATAGAATTTTTAGATCCGTTGATGGTTCAGACTGGAATAGGATAAAGATGATTGATTGGACAAATCAAAGTTTGAAAGACACCGTTCAAAAATGTGAAGCTCAAGTCAAGTATCGAATAGAGATTAGAGGTTTGGGAGGTTGTTTCAGCAGGTCTAACGAGGATAGTTTAAGAATTAAGGATGAAGAAGCTCCATTACGAACGAACCTTGTTTTGGCAAGTGTGGATACATCAAACGGTACGGTTGATCTACAATGGGAAAAATCCAAGTCTTCCGATACCTACGGCTACATCATCAACTACTTTGAAGACTTTACTCATGGCGATACCGTCTTTGGTCCACAAAACCTGAGTTACAATTACTTCGAGAAAGGAATAAATGGTTTGCTGCAACCTGAGACACTCTCTGTAGCGCCTTTCGACAGTTGTTTTGATTCATCCAATACCTTATGGTACAATCAAGCTGCCGATAGCCTCAGGTTTGCTACTTTGTTTATAGATACGATCGCCTATGATCGATGTGCTGGCAAGATTGGCTTGACTTGGAATATGCCGACCCCAAACAATCCTGTTGGTGTAAGAAACTTGTCTGGCTTTAATATTTATAGAAAAGATGAAGCCTCAGCGATGAGAAGAATTGGCAGTGTAACTGAAAACGATAGTGTTTTTCTTGACAGCGGATTGATTAAAGGGGAGTTTTACGAATACATGGTCACAGCAAAAGATGAAAGCTTAAAACTAGAAGCGTTGAGCAATGTCTTTAAATTCAGGGTACGCCCACCAAAGACTCCAAAAAGGCTTTATATATCTAGTATTGTAAATAATCATGAATCGGAGCGGAATCAAATTCACGTGCTTACCGATACCATTTCAGAGGCTACCAGGTATGGTCTTTTCAGATCTTTAAACTATTATGGTTCATATCAACTTGTGGCAAACTCTACTGAAGTTGACGAACAGCTATTCATTATAACCGATCCAACGGGAGAAGCGAAGAGAGGTGATTTCTATTACTCCGTTCAAGCGTTTGATGTTTGCGATGATTCAATGGCTGTTTCTCTACCAGCAAAGAGCATCTATTTGAATGGCTATAGAAATGAACAGGAATACTTTAATGAGCTTGACTGGTCAGAGTATTTTGGTTTTGAAAATGCGGGCAGTTCTGTAGGGGAATATCAAGTAGTGAGGGTTACCAACGGTTCGAGCCTAGACACCATTTTCTCATCACGAAATAGGTTTGGCATAAGAGATACCATTTATGAATTGAAAAACATAAATGGTGAGGTATGTTACTATACTCAAGCAATCGAATCGGATATAAACCAATTTGATTTAAAAGAAGTATCCATTTCAAACCAACATTGTGAATCTTATGGTCCCAAGGTGTTTATCCCAAATACGTTTAGTCCAGATGGCGATGGCATCAATGATGTTTGGCTCCCCAATGTCAATTACGTAGAGGTTGATGGGTATTCGCTGGCTATATTTGATAGAGCAGGGCAGTTAATTTACACGACCACAGATTCCAGCAAAGGTTGGGATGGTTCTGACCAACCCATTGCTGTTTATGCCTACTTTTTACAAATGCAGAACAGTCGGGGAGAGGCTGTAAATTACTCGGGAAGCATTCATTTGATCAGGCAGTGATCTGTTCTTAACAATCGCTTACAATTCTTACCATTATAGCCAATGCAAACTGCTATTTTTGTACAATTTTTTAAGCGCCTAAGCATATGACCAAAAGCAGTAAAAAAATCAGGGAAGGACTCACATTTGACGATGTTCTTCTTGTTCCCGCATACTCTGAAGTTCTGCCGCGTGATGTAGATATTAAATCTAGATTTTCTAGAAATATTGAGCTTCGATCTCCCATTGTATCTGCTGCTATGGACACAGTGTCCGAGTCTGGCCTTGCCATCGCCATTGCCCAAGAGGGTGGTATAGGCGTTTTACATAAAAACATGTCTATTGCACAGCAAGCCGCTGAAGTCCGTAAAGTAAAGCGTTCTGAGAGTGGAATGATTCAAGACCCAGTAGTTACTTCTGGAGATAAGAGCGTTGGCGATGCTTTGGCACTGATGAAAGAACATAAGATTGGCGGAATACCAGTGGTTGATGCTAATCAAAACCTAGTCGG
>CAJXLR010000332.1 GCA_913056425.1 uncultured Bacteroidota bacterium | reverse complement strand
AAAGTAATTTTTGGCAACGACGTCAGATGTTTAAACCAATTTCATCCAGCAACTGTATTTTCTGTAACAATATAGCGCAATGGCATAAAACTCACTTTTGCATGACATTTATCAGTATTTTCCGAAAATGGAATGATAGAGATAACAGTTTGTCATCTTTCAATATATTTTATCTTCCAGCAAACTGTGCTTCGTTTTAATCGAATTTTCTCTTCCTGCCCCCACTGCCTTTCTGTAGATAAATGTTGGGCTAGCCGTCTGATATCGATTGGAACTTAACTCTCGTAGACTTTGAACGGCCATTAGCGAGTTAAACGGCAATAAAAGAGGGACTCAATGGCACAAAAGATTGCTGGCAGGTCGCTTATAAAGGGATTAGCGGAGATCAATTACAGATTACGGAGCAAGCCTGTTTATATATCCTAATCTAGACCGCTTCCTTGTTGCAGTAATGCCAATATAAAAGATTACCAATGTTATCTTTGCTTCTAACTCTTTCGTTGACTGCCTAAAACCAACTCTTGATAGGAAAACCGCAAGTAGAAATAAATATTTTTCAACATGGAAAATTACAAAAATAAGTCAAATGAAAATGAATACATGTCAAATCAATCAATTTTGTTTACACTTTGAAACCAAAAGTGATAGTTAAGTGTCGTCGTTGGAGCGTAATGGGCTTGCTCGGATTTATAGCTGCAGATATGATTTTTGATTTTGCTCTTTGCTCAGCACCAGAGGAAAAGGAGGGAAGAGAGAGAATCTGCGAGAAGCAAGCAGAAACAAGACCAAGAGCTGCGCTGCCACTGAAGAAGTAGAGGAAAGATTGATTACACTAACTCTCATTGTGTGAATATCATAAATAGGTATATATGATGATTTAAGCAACAGCCTCGGCCTCACCATCAGCCTTGGTCTCAGTAGCAACAGGCTCAGCTACAGCTACAGCTACAGACTTTTCAACAGTGTCACTTTCCTCGGCCTGTGCCTGTGCCTTTTCAGGATTACTCTGCTCTTCACTTTCACTTTCCTCGACCGGAAACTTTTCTTCAACTTGAGGAGCAAACGTCCAATCGTATAGATTAGGTGCAGCAGCACCAACCAGAATAGTAGCAGCTGTGAAGCAAAACGCAAGAACGCCCAAGATTTGATACGGCCAAGCCACGTATCCGCCATAGTGTCCAAAGACGCTTTCTCCTTCGGAATTTGTTGCAACAGCACCAAGAACAAACACAACAATGAGCACTGGAGGGATTACATGCTTGATAAGCACGCCCCAAATGAACGGCATGTACCCAATCTGTTTCTTGATCTTCTCGACGTAGTCTTGAACATTCTTGAAGTAAAGAGTATATAAAAGCTCTTTCCAGCTGCGTTGACTCTCCTCTGGCATGGAATCTCTTGTTTTCTTAAGCAAGAAAAGAGTCACTGCCATACCAGTCAAGTATAAGACAAACCATGTAACAAATCCACCCCAAAGGGCGTTTCCGCTTTCTGTACCAAACCATACACCGGAAGCAGCAATGATAGAGCCAAATGTGGTGAATATGTATGAGAGCATGGTCTTTGAACCAAGCTCTTTACATTGCTCCTCTAAGCCAGCGATCCATCCTACTGCAATACATTCAAACAATCCCACAATAATCTGTCATATTCATAATATGCATATGTCCATGAGAATAACTTGAAGGTAAGTGAAACTTGCATCCAATAACTGACTTTTGCCTCATCAGATACGTGTTGAAGACACTTACCACAAGGAAGTTGATGTAAAAATCAATCACATCAAGAAAACGGAATCCAGCATCGGTGGCATAGAGAAGGCCGATTAGGAACCCGAGTATACACCATCCTGAGACGATCTGCCTTTTGGAGAAGTTGGCTCCGGGTACTGAGTCGGCTGTTACTGTAATTACCGCATCTACCAAGCCAAATGCACTATCTATTCCTAGAAGGAAGAGGGTGAAAAACAATAAACGGACCCAATGGATGCCTCCTGGGAGTGTAGCCAAGACAACAGGATATGCACCAAATAATAAACTTGGTCCAGAGACAGCAACTTTATCAAGTTCTACCCCTTGTTGGTAGGCCAGATATCCTAGCCCAGCGAAGACTGCGAACCCGGCAATGAAAGAGAAGAGACTATTGCATACCGATATGATGATGGAGTTCTGAAAGGCTGGTCCATCTCTTGGACAATAACTACCAAAAGCAGTCAGAACACCCTGTAGAGAGGTAGAGGAGAGGAAGATGAGTATTTTTTGAGCAGCTGGCAAAGCGATAAGCGATAACATAACATGGAGAATGCAAGTAGTGACTTACAAACGTCACTCCTATAGAAAAGAAGATTTGAGATACAGCACGAGACCAACACTCAGGTTGATTCACCAACACGCTCATGTCCCACTCTCCAATATAGGCGTTAATTCCATCTGAAGATCCAGGAAGAGAGACAGCCCTGCCGAGGAACACAAAGATTAGAATAGCTGGCAGACCCATGGTGAAGTAAGTCACTCTTCCTGTCGCCTTAATTCCCCAAGCAAGACAAAGCCAAATAACAAACCATGTAACGGCAATGTAGCCAACATTTGCCCAAACCATACGTGTTGGACGGAAGTCAGGCCCAAGAGTTTCCTCGCCAATAATGTGATCAAGAAAGTAGTCATATGCTTCTGATCCAGTGGCATTCTTCCAGATTGCTGCATTCCTAAAGGTGTCAAAGAAGGCATTGATGACCCATGCAATCAAGGGTGCA
>CAJXLR010000331.1 GCA_913056425.1 uncultured Bacteroidota bacterium | reverse complement strand
ATTTTACTTCCAAAGGATTTGTTAAGAACCCGATTTCTACAACAATGCTAGCCACATTTGTAGGCATGATGGTGATGTTTTTAGTAATGAGCACAGGACTAGGAGTTATCCCGTCCATGCTTGGGTTGTTTGCCGGTATTTACTTGGTGTACGGTTTTCAGGTTGCAACCATCGACTATGAATTATCAAGCGATGGAGTGCGCCAGACCATTCGGAGGTTAATACCTTATCAGCTGAGCAAAAAAGAGTCTCAACGTCTGATACGGTGGGAAGATGTCAAATCGTACAAGAATGATACATACTTCTCGAGGCGTTGGCAAGAATACGAATATATAAAGCTGTATCTACGCACAAAACCACGGGAAATCTGGATAACGAATCAACAAAACAAACGCGGGTTTGATGAGTTCAAACTAGCCTTTCTTGAAGCTGTTGAGAAAGTTAGTGAGGCACCTCAATCTGAAGTTTCAAGTTCCGAAGGTGAGTGGAAACATACCGTCGAATCTCGAGCACCTCGAAAGGTCAAGATTAAACGCAAGAAGAGTTTTTATAAAACTTGGTTTGCTAAAATTCTAACTGGATTTTTCATTTTCTTGTGTGCTGCCATTTTTGCATGGGGTACAATCAACGGAGGGAAATTGACCCATTCCATATGATTTGGAGCAATCCTTTTACCCGGTACTTTGTAAATGGCTTGGCGCGTCTTTGTTAAAGAAGAAGACGACGAGAAATATGACGATAACCCATGATTCTAGTTGAAATTTGAAATACGTTTCTTGGAGATTCTACGCGTTAGGTAGAGCGATAAAAGAAGTAGCATAATAATTTTCGTTTGTTGTAGTAGTAACTCGAATGTACCATTTTTGTCGGACATTAAGAAATTAGATTTCTCGTTTCGTGCCGAACTTCAGCAACTTGACAGTGGTGTCTGGTACTATGCCGTTCGTGTTCCGGACTACGTTGCTACCGCATATCGGGAAGCAAAAAACAAACGGATCGAGTGCACGGTTAACGGGGGGCACACGTTTCAGTGTGCGTTTACACCGGTTAAGACGGGTGAATATTTCATCAACCTAAATAAGGAGATTAGAACTAAACTTCGAATCCAATTAGGTGATGAGGTGACGTTGTCCATCAGACCTGATGAAAGTAAATACGGCTTACCTATGCCTGAAGAATTTCAAGCATTGTTGGACATTGATGAAGAAGGGAATCGTGTGTTTCACAATCTAAGTGCAGGAAAACAGCGAACACTACCTCACTGAATTGGCAAACCAAAGTCTGAAGAAATCAGAATAAAGAAAGCCATGGTGGTAAACGAATACCTGAAAGAGGTTAACGGCAGGTTGGATTTCAAAGAGTTAAATCAAGCATTCAAAGATGCAAATAGGGCCAATTGTTTATTGATTCAATACTCCAATCCATATGTTTCACCTAAAACCCTCAACCTTCCACTCGATACCAAATTTTCAATTTTCCATTTTACATTCTCAATTCATTCAGGAGTTCGCCTGCATAAACTTCTTTGGTGTATTGCCGTATTTCTTGCGGAATGCTTCAATGAAGTGACTGGATGACTTGTATCCAACGCGATCTGCTATTTCAGATACCTGTAGCTGACCTTCACCCAATAGCTTTTTTGCCAAACCCAACCTGTGTTCTTGGAGGTATTTAAATGCGGGTAGTCCGTAGACATTTTTGAATCCAACTTTCAAGTTGTATTCATTCATACCAATTGCCTTTGCCAATTCTCCTAGGCTAGGAGGACTATCGAGGTTATCGATTAATATGTTTCGAGCATTTTTGATACGTTCAACATTTTCTTTTTCCTTCAGGAATGGACAAGCTTCATATAGATGAGCTTCTTCAATGTCAAACGAATAGCTGAGTAACTCCAGCAGTTTTCCTTTGTAGTATGCTGTTTTCAGAAGGTTTGGTTCATTGGGTTCAAACAGACTGTCGAGAACTAAATCAGTATTAAAACTGATTTGATGTATCGAGTAGTCTCTAACGCCAAAGCCATTAAACCCTGTCTTTACGAGCGTTTTTCGATCATCTATGAGTGCCTCATGAATAAACTCGGGCGGCATTGCAACATAAATAAGCTTGCAGTCTGCACACAGAAGAGTTAAGTCTAAGTCTCTTCCTTGGTCGTAAATGGTAAAGTAAGAGCCTGCAGGCAATGGACGCTGGTATTGCTCCGAGAATTGAAATATGGGTTGACCCTCCCGGCAATAGAATAGGTGAACCTGGGATTTTTTCAGCTTGATGGGGAAAGGACCAACTGTTACACCGGGTTCAGTAACCAGGAGTTTTAGTTCATCGGTATGTAGTCTCGTAAGCATTACTTTTTTCGATACTAAACAAATCCGTTCTTCTGATGTTTTTATCTAATTGCTTGAATTTGCGGTCATTACGGAATATGATGTTCGTCAGTATAACTCAACTTTCAGCGACATTTTTATTCCGTAGTCCGACAAAAATAAACATTTGGCACCAGCACATTTGCACTGTTATTTAAAGACTACCTAAATAGACAAATGAAACATCTAAAATTTGCGCTCGCCTTCCTTCTAATTGGTTCGGTTGTAAGCGCTCAAGAAAAAACAGATTCAGTAAACACCCAGAACAACACTGTGGATGTATACTACAAGATGGCCGATGGCAGCAAACCAACAGCTGATAGAGACAATTGGGACATCGCACTAGAGAACAAAGGATTCACGTCTTCTGTGCTAATAAACGGTCAGAAAGGGGTACAACTATACAGTTCTC
>CAJXLR010000330.1 GCA_913056425.1 uncultured Bacteroidota bacterium | reverse complement strand
ATCTCGATGAAGTTCTTCCAAGAAGGAATGATTGAAATGTCTTCAATGAATGTTTTCTACGCTGTATTAATCGGTTTGGCAGTAGGAGGTCTTATTTCATACTTCACAGAATACTACACAGGTCTTGGTAAGAAACCTGTTTTGGATATCGTACAAAACTCCAGCACAGGAGCGGCAACAAACATCATTAGTGGTTTATCTATTGGTATGCTGTCTACATTCGCTCCAATCTTGCTATTTGCAGGAGCAATCTGGGGAGCATATGCTCTAGCAGGTTTCTACGGTGTGGCAATTGCAGCGTCTGCAATGATGGCAACTACTGCGATGCAGTTGGCAATTGATGCGTTTGGACCAATCGCGGATAACGCTGGAGGTATTGCAGAAATGAGTGAGCTTCCTGAGGAAGTCCGTGAGCGTACGGATATCCTAGATTCTGTTGGTAATACGACTGCGGCAATTGGTAAAGGTTTTGCGATTGCTTCAGCTGCACTGACAGCACTAGCTTTATTCGCAGCATATGTTACATTTACCGGAATCGATGGTATTAATATCTTTAAAGCACCTGTTCTAGCAGCTTTGTTTGTTGGAGGTATGGTGCCGGTTGTATTCTCAGCACTAGCAATGCGAAGTGTTGGAAAAGCAGCAATGGAGATGGTGAAGGAAGTTCGTCGCCAATTCAAAGAAATTCCTGGTATTCTTGAAGGAACAGGTAAGCCTGAATACGGTAAGTGTGTTGATATTTCAACTCAAGCAGCGCTTAGAGAAATGATGTTGCCAGGTGCGATTACAATCTTAACTCCACTATTAATTGGTTTCTTAACTGGTGCATTCAGTGGAGACTGGGCATTAGCTGCTGAGGTTCTTGGTGGTTACATGGCTGGTGTTTGTGTGAGTGGAGTACTTTGGGCAATTTTCCAAAACAATGCCGGTGGTGCGTGGGACAACGCTAAGAAGTCTTTCGAAGCAGGTGTTGAAATCGATGGAGAGATGACCTTCAAAGGTTCTGATGCTCACAAAGCAGCGGTTACTGGTGATACAGTAGGTGATCCGTTTAAAGATACTTCCGGACCTTCAATGAATATTCTTATCAAGCTTACCTGCTTGGTAGGACTCGTAATTGCTCCAATCTTGGCGCAACTAGGCGGAGGACACAACACAAACGACAATGGTGCTCATTGTAAAGAAGCTTGTGCTCCAAGTGAGTGCAAGAAAGACAAGGGTGCTTGTGCAGATTACTCTGACCACTGCAAAAAAGGGAAAGATTGTCAAAAGGATAAAGAGTGTAAGAAAGAAGGCGATTCTTGCGAAAAAGGTTGTAAAGACGATTGCAAGAAAAGCTGTGATAACAAGGAGGAGTGTGAAAAGGAATGCGACAAAGAAAAAAGCGAAGCTTCTAGCACTGAGAACGAAGAGTCAGAGACAACTGAAACTGAGGAGTAAACTCCTACAACAATATACCAAAGGGAATCTGGTTTCAGGTTCCCTTTTTTTGTGTTTTAGATTGAGCACCACCTCTTTATCTGCCTGGTTTTTCGAAATGTACATATATCTATACGCGTATAGGAAATCTCAATTCGCAAACACTGGTTAAATATTATATTTTTGCTTGATTTATGACGCGCGCTCATTTAATTAGAATCTTTGCTGCTTCTGTGGTTTGCTTTGTTTTACAGGGCTTTACAACTACTTCCAGCCCCAATGAACTGAACTATGAATTGTCGGTGTCTACAGCCGGTCAAGATTTTTATCAAGTAGCGAATAAGCTTTACCAAGAAATCGGTTTATCTGAATCTGAACTGTCGACAGAAGTATTTCAGAAAGCACTTCGCGGATATGTGTTCCTCCGCTATACAAACGAACTGGAAAACCACAGATACCTGACAATCATGGATTTCTCCAAGTCGTCAAATCAAAAGCGACTCTGGCTAATCGACTTATACCAAAAGTGCGTTGTTTTCAATGAGTTGGTAGCTCATGGTAAAAACTCTGGCGATAAAGATGCTTCGTATTTCTCGAATCGACCCAACAGTCGTAAATCATCATTAGGCTTTTATGTAACGGGTTCAACATACAACGGGAAACACAGGTATTCGTTGAAATTACGAGGTTTGGAGCCTGGTTTTAATAGTAACGCCTTCGCACGTGGAATAGTAATCCATGGTGCCTACTACGTGTCAGAGGAGATTGCTCAAGCTCAAAAGTCGGTTGGACGCAGTTTTGGTTGTCCTGCGGTCTCACAAGAAGTTAACCGTGATTTGGTCGACTTAATCAAAGGGGGAACATGCTTGTTCATATATCACCCTCAGAGCTATTACAACGAAAAATCAAAAATTCTTAACAACGATCAGTTTATCCCAATCGAATTATTGAATGCATTGCTCAATTAGATAGAGCGATGTACATTTGATAACGTGAAACCGATTGTTTATCCTTTAATCGTCCTCGTTTCTTTCTTTGTTGCGTGCAAGACACCCAATAAGGAAACCCTAGACCAATTGGTTGATGAAGCAAGTTTTGAAACGGAGGAGTTGGAGGCAAACCTTGAGAGAAGGCTGGCTGACACGACATACCTCAATCAGTTTCGATTTGGCGATACGCTCTATAATTTTTACGAAGAGCGAAATTTCAAACCTGTTTGGGCACTTCTCATGGTAGACGACTCTACGGCTGACGTAATTCTACAACCATTCGCTAATGCGGCCTATGAAGGTTTCAACTCAGATTACTACCGATTACCGGAGATTTCCAACATTCTTGAGAATCTGAAGAAAGGGAAAA
>CAJXLR010000329.1 GCA_913056425.1 uncultured Bacteroidota bacterium | reverse complement strand
TTGTAAACATGCGTTTTAGTTGGATCTTAGTTTTACTGATTATAAGCCAAGCAGGATGGTCTCAACCGTTCTGTTCTGAAAAGGCTTGGGTATTTTTTGTAGATAAGGATGTCGAATCGTACAATCCTCATGAGTATCTATCTCAACACACGATTGAACGAAGAAAAAAACACAACATCGCCATATATGATGTAGCGGATATTCCGGTAAAACAAGATTATGTCAATACCATCACAGAAATGGTGGAGTCGTTAACGGCTACCAGTAGATGGTTTAATGCTGTATGCGTATATGCAGATGAAAAGTCGCTAAATGAAATTCGAAATCTGGATTTTGTGCGAGACGTTAAAGTGGTTAATCCCGTTGACGTTTTAGTGGCTGGAAAAAGCATTCAAAAAGACCTTGATTTTAGCTTAACAGAACGCCAGAAAACATACATTCAATCGCAGCTTGAACGCATGGAAGGTGATGTGTTCGCTAAAAATAATGTTAGGGGTCAAGGTATAACAATCGCTGTATTTGACGTGGGCTTTCATTCCTACAAAACAAATCCAGCGTTTAAACATCTGCGTGATAACAACCAAATAAAGGCTACGTACGATTTTGTGAAGAACAAAGAGAATGTAGACGTAAAAGGTAGCCATGGAACCACAGTGCTTAGTTGTATTGGAGGTCGATTGGAAGGACAAGATATGGGGCTAGCTACAGAAGCTAACTACTTACTCGCACGAACTGAGACTTGGACAGAGTTTTACAGCGAAGAAGAAAACTGGTTGGAGGCCGTAGAATGGGCTGATAAATTGGGAGCCGACATCATAAACAGTTCTTTGGGTTACACGTACCACAGGTATTTCAGGGAAGATATGGATGGTCAGACAAGTTTAGTGGCTAAAGCTGCGAACATGGCGGCATCAAAAGGTATTTTGGTTGTAAACTCAGCCGGAAATGAGGGATCTGCAAACTGGAAAAACATTGGCACACCGGCCGACGCCGATAGTGTTTTGTCGATTGGAGGTATTAGTCCATACACCGGAGTCCACACATCTTTTAGCTCTTTTGGCCCAACCTGGGACAAACGGTTGAAACCGAACGTAAGTGCATACGGACATGGAATGGTAGCTACACCAGATGGAGTAGGAGAAGTGCAAGGCACGAGCTTTAGTTCTCCTTTAATCGCCGGGTTTGCGGCTTGTGCAATGCAATCACGACCGGCATACTCGAATATGAAACTGTTTCACGACATCCAGAAGTCGGCAGACTTGTACCCGTATTATGACTATGCGCATGGATATGGGATTCCACAAGCTTCATACTTCTTTAAGATGCCTCAGCAACAAACGCCGGAGTTTACACTTGAATTGACCAATACAGCCGTTAAAATCAACTTAAAACCTCGAGACAATGGCTTACAGCCAGCGGAGGAAGACTGCAACGGAGTTTACTACACTAAATGGCCGGACTACGTATTTTATCATGTAGAAAACGATAGAGGATATTTAGACAAATACGTTGTTGTGGATCCGGAGTTGGAAGACCGAGAGGCATCAAGTGTTGATATCGATGGTACGGTCTCGGATAGCCCACTTAAAATCTTAAAATCAGAATTAAATCGCCCTTGTACTGTACGCGTGTACTACAGAGGAGCAACTCAAGAAATAACAGTGAAATGATTCGAAAAGTATTTATAGCAACCTGCGCATTCGTTCTTACGTTTTCCGGAAATACCGCATTTGCCCAGAGCGTAGTCATGGAACAAGACGTAAACAAAGACACCATCGTTCGAAATTTCGGAAAAAACAGAAGCCATTACATCGGCACGCACATGAGTGTTGGTATTCTAGCGGGACAAATCGATAGTGACTCGGTTCAACTAAAAGATGCCGAGTCCAGTAGATTTAACTGGGGTATTTATTACAAGGCTCGAGTGTCAAACGTTTATTCGGTTGTTCTGTCTGCAGACTACCACTTTACGCAGTTTGATTTTACGACGCCAGAGGATACCAAATACGATCGCTTAAACATGTCTGATCTTGGGTTGGACCTAGCAAACAGGTTTAACTTCGGGAAACGAGGGAATGCTATTGGCAACTACATAGAGCTCGGTGCCTCAATCGATTACACGGTCCATACAAAGCGTGAAAGCAAACAGGTTTTAGACGATGAATCTCTCGATTACAAATCGCGAAAGGTGGAGTTTACAGGTTTACGCTATGTTAACCCACTCAACTACTATGCGCACGCCAGACTCGGTTTTAACAAGTTTGTTTTAACCGCAGATTACCGATTGAGTAATGTGATGAAAGACAACGTTGGTTTTAACCTACCACCACTGTACTTCGGGTTTCGTTTAGATATGGGAGGTTAGTTCTTGGTGGCGTCCAAAGCGTTCAGAATAACTTTGCATGCTTTATGAATTTCGTTTTCCGAGATGATCAACGGGGGCGCAACGCGTAATTTGTCTTCCGCAAACAAGAACCAGTCGATAATAACTCCATTCTTAATGCATTCGTCTACAACCGCATGCATCCTTTCCGCACTTTCCAATTGTATTCCCAACATCAGCCCTTGGCCCGTAATTTCTTGTATATCAGGGTGTTTTAGTAAAGATCTGAACAGACTCGATTTCCTTTCTACACCGCGTATCAAATCTGATTTAGTCAGTTGTCGGAGATTTTCATAACCTGCAGCACAACAAACCGGATGTCCTCCAAATGTGGTAATGTGACCAAGCACAGGGTTGTACGTAAACTTGTCCATAAGCGTTTTGTTCGCCACAAATGCACCCAAAGGCATT
>CAJXLR010000328.1 GCA_913056425.1 uncultured Bacteroidota bacterium | reverse complement strand
AGAAGAATACAAGGACGATATAACCACCTACCTCAAATCCGTGAGTTGGAAGCCGGACAGTATCAAGAACGGAAACTCAATTGATTTGAACTTCTTGTCGAACGTAAATAAGGCAATGGATCTTCAGCAAGAAGACCAGAGCTCCGTGCTCAAAGAAGCCATCCGCATAAGCAAGGATCGGGTTATCCTAACCAATCCGGCAAACCAGATTGTAAATGCTGTCCGAGACGGCTATTGTCTTGGCAAGCACCTGGCATCGCTTTATGCTCATGCAAGTGGACTCGAATTGCTTCAGCAAAAAAATCAAGGTGGTACGCTTCATCAATCCGAGCTACCCGAATTCCACGATAAAAGTCAGACGCAAAGTGCCATCTTGGTGTTCAGCGCGGCTTCGTATATCGGATACGTGTTGAAAGATGTCATGTCAGACGAGGTTTCGTCTATTCAAATTGATTTTTCCGGAATACCTGAAATCAGTCTGAGTAGACCATCCAAAGCCATTCAGTCGACTCTTTACTACTATTCAGCCTACTTGGAGCGGTCCGGAATTGTAACATCCGACTTACACTTCGTAAAACTTACGATGCTCTACTTTGAGCGTGTTGTGGAAGAAATCGAGTTGCGAAAGAATGCTCTAAAATACTCGGAGGCATTTACCCAGAATCACTATAAACTCGAAGGTACCGACTTTATCATCCAAGGCTTCGACAAGCAGTCGTCTGCACGTGTAAAAGGCATGCAGTTCAACCCAACTCGTATGGAAGACATCGTGGCCAACAAGCAAGCGAAGCATCTCTTCAAGCGCTATGCAGAGCGATTGTTGTGTTACGACTTTGAAGCAAAAAAGAATCCGATTAATGAACTGGGAGGCCTCCCTTCTATCACAATGGCGGATGGGAAACCAGGTACAGGAAAATCGATGCTAATAGCGGCCACAGCAACTTTGATTCAAGAACGCTGCGACCAATTGGGATACCCATTTCTTTTCTGGCCACTACCGGAAACCATTGTTTCGACTTTCCAAGGTGGAACAGCCGAACGAGCGATGGAGTGGTTCAGACCGATGCAAGACCCAAACAAGATTGTTTTCGCACCAATTGATGATGCAGAGAACAACCTTGAAGAAAGGACCAGGCAAGGCGTGTCAGCAGGTGTACGAGAATTCATCGGAGTTTTCCTCAGAAACACAGAAGGCGCGTATGCCGTAAATCACGGAAACCGATTGATTAGTTTGTTCACCAACATTCCGGATCAAATCGACAAAGCTGTTTTGTCGCGAATTCAAATGCGAATTTCGATGGAAGGGGCCTCGGAGAGTAGTGACTTCATCGACCAAGATTTTCTATGGTGGAAGAAGTACAACGAGTTGGAGAAAGGATTTGTAGACAACAAAGACCCCAAAGGCTATACCTACATGGAAGCGCAAAAGCCTGCAAAGTCAATCAACGAACTCGTGAGCACAAAGTTCGAATTTGAGATACCTGAAGTAGAAGAGCTCTTTGAGCAAACAAAAAAGGCTCATGGAATAGAAACACACGCCTTTTTCGGAAACTTCTATCAAAGCGTGCTTGAGAAATATCCGTTCTTCTCATCTCGTGATTTGCGAAACATCCAAAAAGCGGTTGATGCTAGGCTGATTGATTTTGACCTACCTGAAGTTTGGTGGGAGAAGCCGGATGACTTTTTCACTCAAGAGTACGACCGAAAAATTGACATCCTTAAGGATTTAATGAAACAGAATATGCGAGGGGTTTCCTTTGGTGAGGTTCGTTTATATGAAGCGCTGAACTATATCCAAAATGCAGTGCGCATCAACCAAACAGGTGTTAATCGCGAAATTAAAGAGCAAGCTAAACGCCTTTATATCCAACAACAAGCAAGTAAAGAACTAGCAAGCGGAAACATCAATGATTAAACTGATTGAAAGCGGATTATTCGGAAACAGTCTCATACCCATAGAGAACAAATCGCTCGTAGATCGATATAACACGTGTTTGGATGCCATTGGTTTGGCAAAGACAAAGCTGACTAAGTTCCATATTGATGGATGGGGTTGGAGTCCTGAAATTGCTGAAGAACAAGGCGACCGATTCTACCTATCGCACGGCTTAGCCAATCCGTATGGAATCATACTTACTCCGGATCAAGCGAATAGCTCGATATATATGCCGTTCCATAGTTTTGACCGCGACATCCACCAAATCATCTTTACGGAATATCTTGAACAAATACGCGATGTGACAGCGCGATCTGCCATGTGGTTTGAGTTGGATCAAGAAATATCTGCCTATAGAGCTCCTCAGGATTTGCTGATGATGGACTACGTTAAAATCCATTTTCATGCTGTGGATGGCGTAATGGATGCTGCAAAGGAACAACGTGCACTCATCCGTGAGTTTTATGAGAAACCACACGCTTGGTCGGACGACGAACTGCGCTCCAAGATTATCGAATCCAGTAAAAATTACGGCGACCTAAGATTCTCGAAATTTGCGATTCCATCTACCCCTTTCAACGACATCAGCCACTTCTACACCTTAGCTTTTGACGGATTGTACGTTTTCAAAAAACTTAGCAACGGCAAACCGTTGATGATTTATCAATCCGACAAGTCGAGCACGTCGGGAGAATCAAAACACGATCACATTGAGTATAATGTGAACGACCCAAAACTGATTGGATATTTAATTCAAGAAGGGTTGATATCGAATGATTTGACGCACTTTGACAACTACACACAGCTTCTACAAGTGATGCATGAGTCGATGTTTGTGTCGGCTCTTACACAATTTGATC
>CAJXLR010000327.1 GCA_913056425.1 uncultured Bacteroidota bacterium | reverse complement strand
TGGAGTAGTGATTTTTGGAGGCCCAGGAGGTTCTTGTGTAGATAAAACGAAACCTCGTGTCGCGTCAATCTGATCCTCCCATCGAAGTTTAGACCAGTCTAAACCGCGTTGCATCACTTGACCTTCAAGGCCAAATCGCATGAAGAGTTTTCGAGTAACGACAAGTTGGTATGAATAAATTGCGCTAAACTGAGTAGTTGTCAATAGACCTTCTCCTGCGACATCACGCACAGCCATCAAACCAATACCTCCATTAATTTTATCAAAGTGTTGGTCGTATGAAGCTGCCGTAGTAACAAATGTTCCCGGCAAGCTTGGCCATTGGTTACGATAGTTTAATACCGCACGACCACCGCCGCCACCACGCTGACATTGTCCAGTACCAGCCATAGCCGGATTCGTGTAAATCGGAGTCGCATAAAACTGCGAAAACTCCGGATCTTGTGCAGCCGCCTCTTCCACTGTAAAGGTGAACATCGCTCCTACTGCCATTAAACTCAATGCGAATTTCTTAATCATCTTGTTCTCTAAAACCTCGTTTTAATCAATCTGCAAAATTTCTTGTAAAGATAGTCGGTTTCGGCAATCGAAACAAAATATTCCTATCAATTAACCTGAATTCTTCTGCTTTAATATATACCTGCAGTGAATGGCCTAGCAGTTTAATCCGGTAAAACGAGCAATTCCCAACTTTGGTTCGAACCAAATTGTGACGGAATCAAAACAATTTTTCAATCAACTTGGTGTTTATACCATTAACATTGTGTGTCGTATAAACTTACCCCGAGAATGAAACGATTGATTACAACCGTCGTATGGATACTCGCCTTTTCCGGGTTAATCGCCTTTGGGCAATCCACTTACAACTCTGAGACCCTAGTGTGGAACAAAACGCTGCACGCTTCGTCAGATTATTTTCATTTTAGGCTTTCAAAGCCTGATGGCTACCAAAAGCACGATGGTGTATATTACCCAATCAAAAACATACGTATTCCGCTGGTAAATGAAAGAATTCGTGTGCGACTTCAAGTAGAGACCACGGACGAAAACTCTGTCCCAACCTCACTCAATTCAAATCACTTTGAACAGTTTGTGACGTACTCCAAAGGAAAACCAATTTTGAACGTTGAGTTCATTCCCGTTGTAGTCGCAGGTAACTCTGCCAAGCTCATCAAAAAATATTCACTACAGACTTACATCGACAATGGCGTTCAACCACGCACCAATAAACTTCGCAAAGCAGATATCTTCACCAATCAGTCCGTCCTTAGTTCAGGTGACTGGTTTAAGTTTTCCATCACGGCAGAAGGTATGTATAAACTCACTGGGCAGATACTGGTAAGCTCCGGGATGGATGTATCAAGTGTTGATGCAAACACTATAAAAGTATTTGGGTTTCCAGGTGGGAACAGACCCGAAGCAATCGACGATATTACCACAGATGATTTGGTTGAACTTTCGGTTGAATTGGTTGATGTTGATGGAGACAATCGGTTGGATGAATCTGATTTTCTTCGCTTTTATGCGCAATCACCTAACCGATGGGTACGAAATGGAAACCGATATAAACTCGACAAAAATCTATATGCCGATAAAGCATATCTGTTCGTGACATCCGGAGGAAATCCGCAGAAAACAATAACTACTAAACCCAGTGGTGATGGGAATTCGTTCGATGCGACGATCGATCACTTCTATCACCTGATTCACAACGAAAAAGAGGAAACCAACTTCATACAAAGTGGACGATATTGGTTTGGTGATGCATTTAATAGTCAACGTACTCAAACCTTCACGCACAATGTGTCGAATGTTTACACGGATTCACTGGCATATTTTAACCACAGATTAGCCGGGAGAGTAATTCAGTCTAACGGCAACTTGAGCCTGTCCATAAATGGTGTATCGAAATTTTCCGGTTTTGTTAGCGGTGTCGATGGGGCATATGACGATCCATTTGGTCGTCTTTTGAGCGGTAGCGGTACATTCTCACCCCAATCCACCACAACCCTAAACTACACCTTTGTAAACAATGGCTCTGAGGGCAATGCATGGATTGACTATTATACACTGGGCATTCCGGTATTCTTAAACATCCAAGGAAATCAGGTAATCGCGCGATCTCACGAGGCAAGCTACTACAGCTCCGTGAAATACAAATTTGAAGGTAGCGGTTATCGTATCTGGGATGTTACGGATTATGCAAACTGCTCAGTGCAATCAGTTTATGCGGGTAACAACGGTGATGAATGTATCGTTAACACATCAAACGAGGCGGTTCACTTTGCTCTCTTTAATCCCGGTAAAGAGTGGAGCCCTGAGTTTATAGGAAAAGTTTCAAATCAAAATCTTCATGGACTTCAACCTGTTGACTTTTTGATAATTACACATAAACAGTTCAAGTCACAAGCCGATCAGCTCGCTCAATTTCATCGAGATGAATACAGTCAGAGTGTTCAAGTGGTTCTTGTACATGATATTTACAATGAATTTTCCGGTGGCAGGCAAGACCCTATTGCCTTGCGTGAATTTATACGAATGCTTTACAAACGCGGCCAAACATCTGGAAACACGCTTAAATATGTATTGATGTTTGGTGATGGTTCATACGACTATTTCAACCGAATAGACAACAACACCAACTTTGTCCCCACCTTTCAAAGTAGAGAAGTTGTGGTGCCGGAATACTCTTATTCGTCTGACGACTTTTATGCAATCTTGGACGATGGAGAGGGACTGTACGATCAAAACTTGTTGCGAGAAGACATTGACCTGGGCATTGGTCGCATACCTTGTCGAAACACAACACAGGCACAGACTG
>CAJXLR010000326.1 GCA_913056425.1 uncultured Bacteroidota bacterium | reverse complement strand
ACTGGTTTTATAAGTCGTGTTGCACAGGTCACCTGAAGAAACAAGGTAAGATGCTTCTGATTCGGAGAAGTTGAATTTGCGTTGAATGTCTTCAGATATTTCCTTCAATTCGTTCTCGTGAAGTGCACTGTCACTGAGAACAACTTTAGGTAACTTCCGTTGAATAAGGGCGTTCGAAAGATGATTGAGTACAGCGTCATCGCTATTGCACCAGTGCTTTACTGAAGCGACTACATCTACATCATCCAACAAACTAAAGCGGTGAAGCACATCCGTATCATTAATAATTTTATCACCGGTAACGTGGTTGTTTGAAAAGAAAGATAAACTCGGTGTCATGAACACATCCTTTCCATCTTGAGATAGGTCTTTAGCGCGCTTAAGAACGTTTATCAATACACTATCAGCCCCAATTGTAGTCTTGTGTAAGTACACCTGCCAATACATCAGCCTTCGCGCTACCAAGAATTTCTCAACGGAATAAATGCCTTTCTCATCTACCACCAATTGATCGTTAACCACATTTATCATTTCGATTATCCGGTCGAGTCCAACAATTCCCTCTGAAACCCCAGTATAAAAGCTATCACGAGTCAGGTAGTCCAAACGATCAACGTCCAACTGGCTCGAAACCAATTGATGTAGGAACTGCTTGCCATACTCACCGGTGAAAATGTCAATGGCCATGTCTAGAGCTCCATGGAGTTCGTCATTAATTACCCGCATGAAAGCCAAACTAATTTTCTCGTGCGCAATTCCGTGTACAAATGAGTGCTCAAGGACGTGGCTGAAAGGGCCGTGACCAATGTCATGCATCAAAATTGCAAGCTCAGCAGCTTCGTATTCTTCATCGGTAATGTCAACTCCCTTCGTGCGCAAAACATTCATCGCTTTGCCTATCAGGTGCATAGCACCTAAAGCGTGATGGAATCGAGTGTGATTGGCCCCAGGGTAAACTAGATTAGTAAGACCCAATTGTTTGATACGACGTAAGCGCTGGAAGTAACGGTGTTCTATGACGTTAAATACAGTTTCGCTCGACACATTTATGAAACCGTAAACCGGATCGTTGATGATTTTCTTTCGCTGCACAGCGCAAAGCTAAACATGTTAACCAAACATTTTTTATCTCAAAATGAATGTCATTTATCCATGACTTCGTTATGCTTGTACTAAGCTTAACATCTTTGCAGTTAATACTAACAAATCAACTTTATGCAAGACATTCAGATCCTATGGGCAGACGACGAGATTGATCTACTGAAGCCCCACATTATGTTCCTTGAAGCCAAGGGCTATGGTGTAACCACGGTAAACAACGGACTGGATGCAGTTGATTATGTTAAGACCAACTCGTACGACTTGGTTTTTCTAGATGAGAATATGCCCGGAATTGGTGGATTAGATGCGCTGAGCCAAATCAAAGAGCTACGCGAAGATCTTCCTGTAATCATGATTACGAAAAGCGAGGAGGAACACATCATGGAAGACGCGATTGGCTCTAAAATTGAAGACTACCTCATCAAGCCAGTTAACCCTAAGCAGATATTGCTTTCGATAAAAAAGGCTATCGACAACAAGCGACTAGTTACGCAAAAGGTAACTACCAAGTACCAGCAGGAATTCAGAAACATCATGATGGCTCTGATGGAGAAGCTCGATTTCGAAACGTGGAAGTCGCTCTACAAAAAGCTTGTATACTATGAGTTGGAGATTCAGCGCAGCAACGAAACCGGAATGGAAGAGGTGCTTCATACCCAGAAATCCGAGATGAATCGTGAATTCGTGAAGTATATAGAAAAGAATTATCTCGATTTCCTGGATTACGACAATAGTGATGCGCCGGTTATGTCGCATACTCTGATGAACAAGAAAATTGTCCCTGAAATGGGGGATGACCCAGTTTTCTTAATATTGATTGACAACCTCAGATTTGATCAATGGCGCTTTTTGCAGCCAATTATTTCTGAATTGTTCCGTGTTGAAGATGAAGATATGTATTTAAGCATACTTCCAACCACAACACAATATTGCCGAAATAGCTTGTTTGCCGGATTGTTGCCCATCGACATAGAAAATAGATTTCCAGGTAAATGGAGTAACGACGAAGATGAGGGCGGTAAAAACTTGCACGAGCAGTTCTTCTTGGAAGACTTGTTGAAGCGTTTACGTGTAGACGCAAAGACCAGTTATACAAAGGTTGTTCACCTCAATCAAGGAAAAGACTTGGTTGATGACATACCAAACTTATTTCAGAACGATTTCAACGTTATTGTATACAACTTTGTTGATACGCTATCGCACGCTAGGACAGATTACAAAGTAATGCGTGAGCTTGCTGAAGATGAAGCTGCATATAGATCTCTAACACTATCTTGGTTTGAACACAGTCCGCTATATGATGCACTAAAGCGAATTGCTGAGAAGAAAGCCAAAGTGATAATAACCACGGATCATGGTTCTGTGAAAGTATCAGATCCCGTAAAAGTGATTGGCGACAAAAAGACAACAACCAATCTACGCTACAAAACGGGTAAAAATCTGGCCTTCGACAAAAAGGAAGTATTTGAAATCAAGGACCCGAAAAATGCTGGGTTGCCGGTTCAACACATCAGTTCCAACTTTGTATTCTGCAGGAACAACGACTTTTTCGTCTACCCGAATAACTTGAATCATTACGCTAAATATTACAAAGACACCATCCAGCACGGAGGCATAAGCATAGAGGAGATGATGGTTCCACTAATAAAGTTGAGATCCAAATAACCATGTTTACCGCTAAAACTGTCGCAGAGCTAGAAACAATTGCGGAATATCTTTTAACCGACGATTCG
>CAJXLR010000325.1 GCA_913056425.1 uncultured Bacteroidota bacterium | reverse complement strand
GTCTAGTGTCCCTCGGATTCGAGCAAGCGTTTTTCGCAAACCATTTTCGCGAGCAAAATTCAATACGTTACGTACTTCAGCAGGTTGTTCTAAAGCTCTTTTAATCAGAGGTTTACCTGTTTCCGCAACATTGCTCATTTCTGTACCAGCGCTAATGCAACTGTTCACAACCTTGATTAATATACTGCCTTCCGACACATTAGGTGCAGGGACGGTCTCACCTAAAACTTTTCCTTTCTTTACAACTGCTTGAATCACCGAGAGATATCAAAATTTTTTCAAAGGAACGCATTGCGAAGTCATTAGACAAGAAATGGAACTACCTACCAGTATTTTGTCTCGTCTTTCTGAGTAATAGTTATTCTTTAGGCTACCTTTGCGACGTAAATTTTTCTTATGTTCAATATCATAATTTTCGGCCCTCCGGGAGCAGGTAAAGGAACACAGAGTGCGAAGCTGCTTGATAAGTACAACTTGACGCATTTGAGTACAGGAGATGTATTTCGGTCTAACATAAAAGGTGAAACAGAACTTGGACTTTTAGCCAAGTCTTATATCGACAAAGGTGAATTGGTACCTGATGAGGTTACAATTGCCATGGTGAAAGACTTTGTTCAGCAACATGCGGATTCTACCGGATTTATTTTTGATGGTTTTCCACGCACAATTTCTCAAGGGGAAGCTTTGAGTGAAATCCTTGCTGAGCATAACGAAAAAATAGACATTGTTTTAGCTCTTGAAGTAGATGAGGACGAGCTTGTAAAGCGTCTCCTTGAGCGTGGCAAGATATCAGGTAGAGCAGATGATCAGGATGAAGGGACTATTCGCAACAGGTTCAAGGAATACTTGAATAAGACTGAACCATTACTTGACTTCTACCGAAACAAGAACTTATTGCACTCAGTACAAGGAATGGGGTCGATTGATGATATTTTCAATCGTCTTGTGCAAGAGGTTGATTCTGTTAAAGCGTAAGGTGTGGCAAATCCCAACTTCATTGATTACGTAAAAATCTGTTGCCGATCTGGTAAAGGCGGCGCTGGAAGTTGGTCTTTATTCCGAGATAAATTTAACAGTAAAGGTGGCCCGGACGGTGGTGACGGTGGCGATGGCGGATCGGTCATCTTAAGAGGCAATGCACAACTGTGGACCTTACTCCATCTTAAATACCGTAAACATGTAATTTGTGAGAACGGGGGAGATGGAGGTAAGCGCAGAATGACCGGTAAAACCGGTGCTAACCAAATCCTTGAAGTTCCACTCGGGACAGTAGCTAAAGATGCAGAAACAGGAGAGATTATTGCCGAAATTACAGAAGATGGTCAAGAAAAAGTAATCACACCAGGAGGACTAGGAGGTAGAGGAAACTGGCATTTTAAATCCGCTGTAAACCAGACTCCTCGATATGCACAACCCGGTGAGGAAGGCATAGAACAATGGACTATTCTCGAGCTAAAAGTACTTGCTGATGTCGGACTGGTTGGATTTCCCAATGCAGGTAAATCAACTTTACTATCTGTTGTCTCCGCAGCCAAACCTGAAATCGCCGATTATCCTTTTACCACGTTGGTACCAAATCTTGGAATGGTTCAATATCGAGACTATCGATCATTTGTAATGGCGGATATCCCGGGGATAATTGAAGGAGCCAGTGAGGGTAAAGGCTTAGGCTATCGCTTTCTTCGACATATTGAGCGCAATTCCACCCTTTTATTTCTTGTTCCAGCCGATAGTGATGATATTGCTATAGAGTACAACATTTTACTCAAGGAACTAGAAAAGTACAATAAGGAAATGTTATACAAAGATCGAATCCTAGCAATCTCGAAATCGGATATGCTTGATCAGGAGTTGATGGATGAAATCAAGGAGACCTTACCGGAAGGAGTTCAGTCAATTTTCATTTCATCCGTATCCGGTTACAACATTCAAGAGTTAAAAGATTTACTCTGGAAACAGTTGAATAGTTAACTACTCTGTTGGATCAGTCAATTTACCAAGTTTAACTTCCAAGCCATCGATTTTTTGTGAAACCGGAATTTGACAACTGAGTCGACTTCCATCAATATCGAGTACAAAGGCTTCGTCAAGCATATCCTCTTCCGACTCACTCATCTCGGGAAGTTCGTGATCACTTTCGACACACACATTACAAGTTGCACACATCGCCATGCCACCGCATGTTGCTTTTACAGGTAGCCCATTTGCCTTCATGGCTTCCATCAGGTTTAACCCCATGTCCGTAGGGGCCTGAATCTCGTGACGAGTGCCTTCAAGGTCGGTGACAAATACGGTTATAAAATCATCCATTATTCAAATGCATTTACACCACTTACTGTGGTATACTTCAGTACGAGGTTTTTGTCCGGATGAATTCTTTTGTATGCTGACTGAACCATAAGTGTAGCCTCGTGGAATCCGCAAAGGATTAATCTCAATTTGCCTTCATAATCATTGATATCACCTATAGCATAGATGCCTGGTATGTTGGTGCTGTAATCTAACGTATCAACGGAAATAGATTCTTTGTTTAAGTCCAGACCCCATTCTTTTAATGGTCCAAGTTTTGGGGAAAGTCCGAACAATGGGATGAAGTAATCACAGTCCTTTCGTACTTCATTGTCGTTTACTTTATCGTATATCGTAACACCGCTAAGTGAGTCATCACCATGGAGCGATTTCACTTCCGCATTGGTCATGAGGTCTATCTTTCCGGCACTACTTAACGCTTCCACCTTTTCAACACTGTCTAATGCACCACGGAATTTAGTTCTACGGTGCACCAATGTTACTTCTGATGCCACATCTGCCAAAAAGTTTGTCCAATCCAAAGCGGAA
>CAJXLR010000324.1 GCA_913056425.1 uncultured Bacteroidota bacterium | reverse complement strand
ATTTTCAGCAGGAAATAAAAAGTGTCCTGCTAAAAAACCAAGAATAACCAACATAAATGGTACGACTATTTGAATAATGCTCATGCGCCATCATCAGCAAAGTTCGTACCAAGTTCAACATTCAATCAATAAAGTCAGTAATCACACCTAGCTCTTGTTCTCTTAACCTGATGTCATCAGCCGCACTTAACTCTGTAAGACCATCAATATCAGTAACCTCAAACGAGACTTGTGCCTCGTTCTCACCGATCTTAACAACCACTTCATCTTTAACGTATTTCGATCTTTGAGCACTATAACTTTGAAAGAACGTCAGCCATTCCTCAAATGTGCCATTCTCTATGTTTATGCGTGCTTTTAACAGCATTGTATACCTATCCAAGCAAGATTGATTTGGGTACATCCTAAATAATATAAAACTTGCGTCCAGATAAAACCATAAAAAGATGGCATACCTTTTGCTCCGTTGAATGTACGCCGTGTAAGAAGTCTGGGACCAGGAAAATAACATGCAATACTACGTTGATATGAGGACTTTTGCTCAGATATTACTTTTAACGCTGGCTCCATGCACGGAGATCAGCGCATCGGAAATACCGAGTAAGGTAACACATGTGTATTCGACTGGTGGGCTTGCAGCGGGATCGCGCCAAACTGCACACGCCGCAAATCCGTGGCACAAAATTTTGAATTCTGGGGGTGTTGTCTCAAACACCCAAAAATTTAATGAGTTAAGTAGATCACAACTTTCGACGCAAGATGACATAAGAAGCGATAAATATACTGACCAAATTACATCGGTGCTGGACGCGACTGGATTAAAGCATTTCAAACAATGCGCTTCCTATTTAACGGAAGACGATATGGGAATAAAGAATAACAAATTGAAAGCCGACTTACTGCAAGGTTTTGGAACACTACAAAAACTTGACTTTAATGGAAAAAGACCATCAAAAAATGCGTGCAAAGAGCTTTTTTCATTAATACTAAATTGAAAATAATTTGGAAATTCCATAACAATGTATCATAGTCCTATTCGCGATAAAGTCCCCAACATACAGGAGAACTAATGTCTGAAGAACAGGTTGAACAATCTTCCACTGGTTTGAAAAATGTGGTTCGATTATCTGAAGAAGAAAATTCATACATTGCCAGCGCAAAAGAGCGTATGAACGATGTAATTGAACTCTTTATAACCAACTCCGAAGGTTCGATTACACTCAATGACTTTTCGCAAATTTTTAAAACAGTCACTGTTTGGATTAAATTCAGGCCCAGAAAACTAGGACAGTATGTTGAAGTCATGAAAGAACGTACAACCGCAGATAATGTTTGTGTGAGATATGGCGATGAAATATATGTACCACACATCAAAGAAGTTTTGAAAGAACATCGTCTAAAAATAACATCAACCGAACCAAACATTATTAACTGCAAGCCACCGCGGCCGAGCGACCAAGATATTGAGATTGCGATTCAGAAGATAAAGGTCCTTGCAAACACCGCGAGAAACTCATTAAGACAAGTAAAAGCTGACTCAATTCAGCGATTACAGGCGGCCCTCAAGAACGAATACTTGGAGGCCAAAGATGTAAAACATGCAATCACAAATATTGAGAAAGTAGAGGAAAAATTCTCTGCAGTTTTAACATATACTCAATTAGAGGCCGAAAAGAAACTTGGCGGAAAGCTCTTTAGATATGATTCACAAGAGTCAAAAGATTTGCATTTGGCACTTATTCGACGTGTAAAAAAGAACACCTATGTTGAAATATAGAAACGCAAAAATATGCTTTGGTGCTTTTTGGAGGCCAAAAAGCAGGTTATTTTGCTTATGATGTTAAAGATGAAAAGGAGGTCTTTATTAGTAAATTGTATATCCATCAAGATTTTAGAAGAAGAGGACTCGGTAAGCAGTTACTTGATTTTATCGCGAAGGAAGCTCAGGATTTAGGATGTTCAGCGATGACCTTATCGGTCAATAAAGACAATTCGGATAGTATCCGGTTCTACATCTCTTACGGCTTTCAAACGATTAAAGCCCAAAAAGTAGCTATAGGCGAAGGATTCTACATGGACGACTACGTTATGAGTTGTCCCGTACAGTGATAGCAGATTCTCTCCACAGAAAGAAAAAGGTTATCGCCATTCCATCTTCGATTCGTAGCTTTGCAATCCGACAAAAACAGTTATGCAGGCAACAAATCGAAGTGTTATTAATGTCTTATTCATTGGTTTTTTACTGATGTTCTCCAAGGGTTATGCGTTTCAAAACGACTCATTAATCAACCAATTAGAAGAGGTGGTTCTAGACGGGCGACTAGGTCAGACCATTTCGAAACAATCGAAAACGGTAGAGGTGATATCTGCGGCCGAATTGAAACGATCGGGATACACTACGATTGTCGAGGCTTTACAGCAGGTTGCAGGTTTAGACATTCGTAGAAGAGGAGTTGGGCCTACTCAGGCAGATGTTAACCTTAGAGGGGGAACTTTTGATCAAACCTTGCTGCTCATCGACGGAATTCGACTCGAAGATGCTCAAACGGGTCATCATCTTTCGAATTTTTTATTACCGATTGAGATGATTGAGCGAATCGAAATAATTAAAGGCCCGGCTGCTAGAATTTATGGCCCTAACGCATTTGTTGGTGCGATTAATATTGTCACGAAATCCTCGCTGCAAGAGAAAGGATTAGCGGCTCTTGAGTATGGTTCTTTTGGTCAGAATGGAGTGAGATTAACCACAGGCACTTCTAGTGAAAAAGCCTCTCTCATTGCCCATGCTTCTTTTGCCAATAGTGATGGTTATCGTTACAATACCGATTTCAAGTCTAGAAC
>CAJXLR010000323.1 GCA_913056425.1 uncultured Bacteroidota bacterium | reverse complement strand
ATTCGATTCGATTTTTGTCTTCGACACAACTAAAGGGGAGAATCTAAAGATAATGCTTGAATTCAATCAATCGCAAGCACAAACTCCGGGTCAGGTTCCATTGTGGACGTACGAGAACGACATATCTATGCCGAGTTTCACGTCTCAAAACGAAACGAAATATGTTTATGGTTGGGGAACTGCTCCCGACACAACGAGATTTTCACAAGTGCGCAAACCTAGCATCCGTCTGAGCCATCCAAGACATGATGTAAATACATCACTCAAAGAAATGTATGCGCTCGGTGAGATAGCTACCTTAATGGGGCCTTTAGACACCATAAGGTGTAGGCTCTCGAATACCGGACTTAAAACATTAACGAACTACCCTCTAGAGTTAACAATTTCTGGAGCGAACTCATATAAAGACACGATTTATCTGGACACGCTTCAGCCTTTCGAAGAGCGTATGGTATACTTTACCAGTTTTAAACCAACAGCGCGTGGTATAGACACGTTAACGGTAGTTCCGCTTAATGAGAAATTCAAAGATGATGACACAGCGCGCATGGCTCGCCTGGTTTCTTACAACATCCTAAGTCACAATAATCCGCTTATAACAAACAATCCGTTTGGAATTGGTTTTAACCAATCTTCAGGAGATTTTGTAGCGAAGTATTATACCGATAGCAACTACATCAACCAGGTTCAGATTGGCTTCGCATCGGACAATGAACCTTTTGCCGTGGTTATCTGGCAAGAAGACAGCAATGGGGTACCTGGTAAAGAGATCTACGAATCTGATACATTATACAGTTTTACCGGAACATACATCCAACCTATCCTTCCAAGAGTGCAAGTCCGCGGAGGTTACTTTGTTGGTATAAGACAGCTAGGCTTGAATAATATCGGCTTTGCTTACGAACCGGAGATTCCGGTTCGACCAAATGCATTCTATTTCACGGCACCGGCCAGAGATACGAACTGGACACCATTTGATCCCGGTTTTGATTTTAACCCGGATATCCAACCTCGAATTCAAGTAGATCATGATGTTGCTGTTCTGAGCATCTCGTACCCCATAGCGAACGATACGTTTGAGTTCAATATTAACGACAGTTTAGCACCCAAGGCAATCGTGTACAACTACGGGTATAGAAATCAACGTTCGCCATTTGATGTGACTTGTGAAGTACGAGATCAGTTTGGTAACGTCGTATACAAAAGCACTAAGTTTCTAACTATAGATGCAGAAGACAGCGTAGAGGTCACATTTGATAACAATCTCTCCTTGGGCAATTATGGAGATTTATCCATGATTGTTTATACTGAACTTACAGATGATAAAGCCGTAGAAAACGATACGGCAAGATCTAATTTCAGTATTTACGTTAATTATGATTTACAAATTGAGTCGTTTTTTGAACCTCAAGGTGGTGAGCAATATGAGCAAAACGTAAGTAAAGTCCCTCCTACTGTACGGGTTGTAAACTTTGGTGTTCGCGACCAGCAGAATATTCGTGTGACTTCGAGAATACGTCAAGACACCAATATCGCAGGAGAGCAAACCCAGACATTAAACTTAGCCGGAGGAAGTAGTCAGATTGTAGGTTTCGACTCTGTGACAATACCATTCTTTGGGGAAGCCATTTTTGAGGTCTTTGTATGGAATGGTATAGATTCGTTCCCAATTAATGACACAGCGCGTGTAAAAGTAGATGTAGTTCGAAGCAACGACGTTGGTATTTCGTCTGTTATTCGACCGATGGACAGCAGCATTTATCTGCGTAATCAAGAATTTAGACCTTACATAAACTACAGGAACTTCGGATTGGCAGATCAAGACTCAATTGTTATTTCTGCCTCAATATCTGACTTAAACGGTACAGATATTTGGAATGACACGCTGGTCAATAGCTTAACTAAGCTCAGTTCTTTCCAAGTATTATTTAAGCGATTCACTGCCCCTGATAGTGCACAAACCTTGAACTTCTTTGCGTATGCTTGGATTGCCGGGGATCAAAACCACGAAAATGATACGGTTAGAACACAGTTTTTCGTGAAGAGCTCAAAGGATCTTGCTCTGGTTGCAGCGATTTTACCAAGCGTAGACTCTGTTTATGCAACCACAGACAGTATCAGAACCCAAGTTGAGGTTTTAAACTTTGGTAACAATGTAATTGGTTCCGGTGAATCACTCTATTTAGCGGTACACAATGAAAATAAACAGGTTGTGCACCAAGATACCGGATTCACAAGTAAAGGCTTGCTGCGGAATGAAACCGACGTAGTTTCTTTTTCAAAATCATATGTTCCCATGTCTCCAGGTATTTACGACATGGTAATCTGGGCGAACACCGCAAACGATGGTGATCGGAATAACGATACGCTTCACCTAAGTCTTGAGGTGAGAGATGTGTATTCTGTGCAACTTTCTAGTGTACAATCACCACAGAGTTTTGATGCCTACCAATTGAATCGTGATACAGTTAAACCTGTTATTGTCATTCGGAACATCGGTAAGTCTGCACCGGTAACGCCGGTATACATTAACGCCAACATTGAATTTGCCGGCAATACAGTGTACAGGGTAACTGATTCCATTGTAAGCATGGGCAATGCGACAGACTCGGTTGTCTCGCTTCCGGTTTACCTTCCACCTCAAATTGGTGTATATACGTTCGGTGTGGAGATTTCAAACACTGATGATGCTGTCACTACTGACAACTCTGCTTCCAATGACTTTGTTGTTTCGCTGGCCAATGATGTAGGACCCACTGCAGCGGTACTTCCTGAATTCGATTCCTTGGTATCTGCAAATCGTGTATACGCTCCTCGTGCAGAGTTCAAGAACTATGGAGATAGT
>CAJXLR010000322.1 GCA_913056425.1 uncultured Bacteroidota bacterium | reverse complement strand
CGTTAAATATTTTACCTCGGATTCTATTTTTTGCTACGGTGCCGCAAGCATTTGCAATGCTGAAATTGTTGTCAATATAGGTATTTCCGGGAGAGTTAAACGAAACAGCATGTGTTTGAGAGCTAACCAAACTACATCCTGAGTAGTCAGATGTGTCTACCTTAACCACAAAGTCATTCGATGTATTGATCCCGCTTCCTAATTCAAAAGAAACATTTAATTTAGGTGCGAAATCTTCATTGTAGTCGTGTGTGGTAACTTTTCTCCATCCACCAGAGTTTTTTTCGATTAAGATGGTGATGTCATTACCTGACTGCCAGTTATTACGATTTACAATCTCCTGAATGATTGATTTGATGTCTGGTGTCGTGTAATCAACGCCATAGCCCCAGTCAGTAAGTGTCCAATTTACCATAGCGCTGGTCTTGTCTCGTTCCGTGATATCGTCGTCTGAGGACGAAATTGACGGTGAGTCGTCATGGGCATGACCGTAGATCTCTGCAGAAGCAGAACCACTTTTAGATTGCCATGAGTTCATTGTTACAGACGCACTGGAAATCGTAGCGCCTTGAGGCATCGCTACGTTTTTGAATCTAAAGGCAACAGTATGGTCGTTAATTTTAAGGTTGTTTCCGTTTCGTTGAACATCACCGTTTCCTTCTTCTTGTGCGTCGTCATTGTCTGAAGAAACGAACACAGCAACACTTGAAGAGCCTCCTTTGGTGTAGTTCGTAGTAAATGAATAGCTCCCACTCGAAGATGTGGTGGTTGAATCAATCGCATCTTCACCGTAATCAATCTGGCCATTTCCGTTGTCGTCCGAGAACAACCAAATTTTTACGCCGTCCAAGTCGCTGTCGAACTCGTCTTGCGTAGAATCTTGATCTACGTCGCAAAAAACCTTACCGGTAATGGTGTTCGTTGCACTCTGAACGCTAGCGTTAGATTCCGGTGAGCTTGATAAGTTGGTGTAAATAAATGTTCCTGTGAAAATAAGTACAGTAAGCACGGACGCTATGAGCGCAACTTTGCGCAATCTTAGCAACAGTCCAATTTTGGGCTCATTTCTTAGTTCCATTACATCAACAAATAAGTATAAGTAATCTTAGCATAAACCAGGTGCGGCACACCTTGGTTCCAAAGATAGACTGAGTTGCCTCTAAATGAGAAAAATGACCAAATGAAATAAAAATTTAGAATAAATCTAAATAACGTTACTGTAGATTAGGTCTTTTTCTTCAATCACATCGTTGTCGCTCATGAGCACACAACGCTCCATAAGTGCGATGAGTTCACGCACATTACCCGGGAACGTGTGCTTAAGTAGTGATTCTTTAGCCGATTCACCGATCGTTTTATGAGGTATTCCGTGTTTGTCACAATGCATATTTAAAAAATGCTCCGCCAATAGAATTACATCACCTCCACGATCTCTTAATCGCGGCAAGTGAATTAAGAAGCCTTGTATACGGTAATACAAATCTTCGCGGAAGTTGCCCATCTTAACCTGCTCTCCTAAATTCCTATTGGTAGCGCAGACAATGCGAACATCTAGCTTAATGGATTTATTGCTTCCCAGTCGTGTAACAACTTTTTCTTGAAGAACTCGTAATAACTTGGTTTGAAGTTGAATGTCCATCTCACCAATTTCGTCGAGGAAGATTGTTCCTCCATTGGCTTCTTCGAACTTTCCTTTACGCCTTCCGGAAGCCCCGGTAAACGCACCACGTTCATGCCCAAATAATTCGTCCTCAAGTAAATTGGCAGGGATAGCGGCGATGTTTATCGCTACATATGGTTTTTTGCGTCGCCGACTGTTGATGTGAATCGCTTCGGCTATTAATTCTTTACCCGTGCCACTGTCTCCCGTAATCATAACCATGGTGTCGGTTTTTTCAACACGCTGGATAAGCTTCAACACACGGGTCATGGCCGTACTCTGGCCAATAATCTTACTATACTTTGAGCGGTCGGTGATCTCCTCGTTTAAAAGTGCTACCTCTTTACGAAGTGAGATGGTGCTTAAACAGTTTTTTAACGACTGCTTAAGCTCAACTAAAGCATTATCATTTTTAACGATGTAGCTGTTGACACCATTTTTATAAGCTTCAACTACCTTATTAACATCTTCCTGTCCGGATAGAAAGATGCAAGGAGTTTCGGAGTTGTGCTCCTTTACTTTGTTCAGAACTTCCATTCCCGTCATGTCGGGTAACATGTAATCAATGGTCACGATGTCTGGTCCTTCATTAAGCGCCTCTAGAAGGGATTGTCCGGTTTCAAATACCTTCATCTCGTAGTTTTCTTCGCTTAAAGCCTGCTGCATCATTGCAGCATACATGGCGTTATCTTCAACAATAAATACCTTATGTCTCATATTTTATCTGATACACAAGTATACAAAGCCCTGAATAACTCCCATGTTGAAGCCCTTTTTATTTTACCCACCATGGGTAATCCACTATACAATTTTGAGATATGCCAACCTCTTGAACAAGAACTGTAAATGTCGTTTCTTTGCACCACTTAAAATCGAAGGGATTTTTGGTATTACACTATCAAATTCACATGGCACAATACGAACTTATAATGCCCAAGATGGGCGAGAGTATTTCTGAAGCAACGGTTATTAGATGGCTCAAAAATGAGGGTGATCGAATCGAAGCAGATGAGGCTGTTTTAGAAGTTGCCACAGACAAAGTAGATTCTGAAGTTCCTTCACCGGAAGCAGGAATTCTGAGTAAGTTACTGTGTGGAGAAGGCGATGTAGTGCAGGTTGGTGCTCCGGTTGCAATAATTGAAACTGATTCAGCCGCTGAATCTGAACCGGTATCTGCACCTGTAGTTGAGGAAAGTCCAGCACCAACT
>CAJXLR010000321.1 GCA_913056425.1 uncultured Bacteroidota bacterium | reverse complement strand
TGTTCCGCGAGTATTTCGTGAATTACGAGCACAAATTCAGCCCAAAGTTTAAAGGAAAAGTAGGTTTACAATCCATCTTCTATAATCAACAGGTATACGAAAGCCGTGATACAAACTGGAAGGATGTAAATACCATTACGCCTTTTATGGAGGCTACGTATAAGCTTACACGTCGAAACTCACTTCGATTGGAAGGACAATACTTGATTACTGAACAAGATTTGGGAAGCTTCATTAATTGGATTTTGGAACTGAACATGTCGCCACATTATTCGTTCTCTATTAGTGATATGGTGAATGTTGACCCAAACCGTAATCCGGGAGCGAACATTAGCGATGAAGTGGTTCATTACTGGTCGGTTTTTGGAAAGTATAACATCAATACAACGTCATTCACCTTAGCGTATGTTCGGCAGGTTGCCGGTGTGAATTGTACCGGTGGTATTTGTCGTATTGAACCTGCATTTAGCGGAGTTCGATTTACGTTAACCACAAACTTTTAATATGAAGTACGACGTTGCCATAGTCGGTGGTGGCATTGTAGGATTAGCTACAGCCTACCAGATCTTAGAAGCGAATCCCAAAACCAAACTTGTTGTCTTGGAGAAGGAGTCGTCTGAAGCCCAGCACCAAACCGGACACAACAGTGGTGTAATCCACTCCGGACTTTATTACAAACCGGGATCATTGAAAGCTACAAACTGCATCCGAGGTTATAATATGCTCCTCGAATTTGCGGATAAAAACGACATCCCATATGACTTGTGCGGAAAGGTAGTTGTTGCAACAGATAAATCAGAAGTGCCCCAACTCGAGCTATTGCTCAATCGAGGGAAAGAAAACGGACTAGATGGTTTGAAGCGCCTGAGCGTAGACGAACTCAAAGAAAAAGAACCTCACGTTGCCGGTGTTGATGCGTTTTTTGTACCGCAGACTGGAATCATCGATTACAAACTGGTATCCACCAAGTACAAAGAAAACGTTGAGCGAAATGGTGGGGAAGTGCTTTTTAACTTTAGAGTTGAAGGCATGGCAAAGAGCGGTGATACATGGGTGGTTCGGAGCCACAACAACATGGTAGAAGCCGGTCATGTGATTAATTGTGCCGGTCTGTATTCGGACAAAGTAGCTCGATTAACTGAGAGTCCTGATGTAAAAATTATCCCGTTTCGTGGTGAATACTATATGCTGAAGGAGTCTGCTCACCACTTGGTTAAGAACTTGATATATCCCGTACCGGATCCAAACTTCCCATTCTTGGGAGTTCACTTCACTCGAATGATGAACGGCCACATCGAAGCAGGTCCAAATGCGGTATTGGCGTTCCGAAGAGAAGGGTATACGAAGAAGGATATTCATCTAGGTGAACTGATGGAATCACTGGCATGGCCCGGATTCCAGAAAGTGGCAACAAAGTATTGGAAGACTGGAATGGGTGAGATGTATCGCTCTTTTTCTAAAAAGGCGTTTACCAAAGCACTTCAGAAACTTATTCCGGAAATAAAAACAAGTGATCTAGTTACGGCAGAAGCCGGTGTTCGAGCACAAGCCTGCGACCGTACGGGAGGTTTATTGGATGATTTTAGTATCATCGACAAACCGGATGCGATTCACATTTTGAACGCACCAAGCCCGGCGGCTACCTCGAGTTTGTCTATCGGGAAGACAGTTGCTGATATGTATATTAATAAACAAGCGTAATGAAATTCAAAGCAGCCATTATAGGTTCAGGAAATATTGGTACAGATCTTATGATAAAGATGATGCGTACCTCGGAAGTATTGGAAATGGGAGCTATGGTGGGGATCGATCCAAATTCTGACGGACTCGCCAGAGCTGCGCGAATGGGTGTTGAAACTACCCACGAAGGCATTGATGGACTGCTTAAGATGGATGTTTGGAAAGAAATTAAGATTGTGTTTGATGCGACGTCTGCGAAAGCACACCATTACAATTTTGAAAAGATCAAGCAGTTTGAAGACAAGAAAGTTGTTGATTTAACACCGGCTGCAGTTGGACCGTACGTTATTCCTGCGGTGAGTTTTGATAAAGATTTTGATGTATCCGTAGATTTAAACCTCAACAACGTGAATATGGTTACGTGTGGAGGGCAGGCGACTATTCCAATGGTTGCTGCGGTATCCAGGGTTGCCAAAGTTCATTATGGAGAAATTGTAGCATCTATTTCGAGCAAGTCTGCCGGTCCCGGAACTCGCGCTAACATCGATGAGTTTACAGAAACTACAGCTTCAGCTATTGAGAAAGTAGGTGGAGCAACACGAGGGAAAGCAATTATCATTCTAAATCCTGCCGAACCTCCGCTTGTGATGCGGGATACTGTGTTTACGCTTAGCGAGCAAGCAGATCGAGAAGCAATACGTGAGTCCATACACAACATGGTTGCGGAAGTGCAGCAATATGTTCCGGGTTATGAATTACATCAGGAAGTACAGTTCGACGATATTCCGGAAGACAAACCCGTATTTATCGAAGGTGTTGGCCATGTGAGTGGTTTAAAAACTACGGTACTATTGAAAGTTGTAGGTGCGGGACACTACCTGCCAGAATACGCCGGAAACTTGGACATCATGACCAGCGCGGCGCTGGCGACCGGTGAGAGAATGGTGTGAAGCCGGTTTCAATGTCCAATGTCGAATGTTCAACTTTCAATGTCGAACACCACACCAACCCGTTCCACCTCCGCACCGGTGGCATCATCAAACTTCCAAAAACGCCGGTCACCCGGTATGATCTCGGGGCCTGCGGTGACAAGGTCGCCGACCGCGAATGGCCGGCCACGATTATAGCTCTTACGTTTCTTGCATTGAGTCATTGCAATTCCAATCGGTGTGAAAAAGTGCTCGTGAGTTTTTC
>CAJXLR010000320.1 GCA_913056425.1 uncultured Bacteroidota bacterium | reverse complement strand
TGGAAAGGTCAGGTTTTCCTTTCAAGGTGAAAAAGAATCAAGCGTATTCTTATGCTCAAGTGAAGGTAGGTAAAGGTAACCACCGGATGACTGCAGATGTTGGGTTTCTGGCAATCGCTTATGGATTTGGTAATTACGAGTCGTATGGATATTCCGCCGGTGCGAACATAAAGGACTTGACAGCGCAAATTGATTTTACGAATTCGGCTCAAGCAGGAACCGGGATTAATTCTATCTGTCTAGGTGATGCTGCGAAGTTCGAAGGGAAAGCGGAATACAAGGTGAGCAAATGGATTTGGGATTATGGCGATGGAACACGCGATACTGGCCAAAATGTTACGCATGTCTATCAAGACACAGGTGATTATGTTGTTACACTCTATACCTACAAGGTGTTGTTTGATGGATGTTCAACATATGATTCCACCATTATGGAAATGCGTGTTAATGGAAAACCAATTGCCGATTTTGGAACCAGTTTGCTTTGCGAGAAAAACTTGGTGAATTTCTATGACTCAAGTAAAGCAAATGGACCAAATAATATATTGGTGCGACAGTGGATTTTTCATGATAATTCTACTGTTTATGCTTCTACATCCAAGTACACTTACGACACGTCAGGTAACTTTGACGTCACCTATGTGGTGCGTTCCTCTGTGCAATGTTTCGACACGATGAAACGTACGATTACAATTAGTCCTTTGCCGGATGTTAGTTTCATTGGAGATACGGTATGTTTCTACGATTCAGTGCAGTTTACAAATACATCAAGCGTTCGCGTGGGAGGTATTGATTCGTTTACCTGGTATTTTGGGGACGGTGATTCGAGCTACCTTCAATCTCCGAGTCACTTTTACCAAGATTCAGGCTTCTTTTATGTCGACCTGATTGCGAAAACAGACAGCGGCTGTGTGAGTTCTTATACAGACACGGTTCAGAAATACGCTCGTTATGTACTTGATTTCGACTACGCTGATACTTGTGCGAGCCTCGGAGTAGATTTCACAAATACATCATTTGCTGATGCTAGTAACTTAAATAGTTGGAATTGGAAGTTTCCAGGCGGAACAACATACAGCACAAAAGATGTGAATCATCAGTTTAGTACTCCGGGCATGTATGATGTGACTCTGATTGCAAGATGGGACACCTTGTGTGTTGATAGTATCACGCACCAAGTTCAAGTGGACCCAAACGCTCTAGCTGATTTTTCAATTAGTTCTTCATGTCTAGTAGATACAATAAGATTTATAAATACTTCTTCGATTACAGGTGGGACAATTACCGGCTTGTCATGGGATTTGGATGATGGTTTTACCGGTACTTCAGATACTATGGATGTCAAGTACACCTCCAAAGGGAGTAAGGACATCAAGTTGATTGTTCAGACAGATCAAGGTTGTGAAGATACCGCAACAATCAATATCGACCTAGTTGACCCCCGTATCGCCAGCTTTAACATTCCTAATATCTGTGAGAACCTTGAAGGAATTATCACGGCAAATGTGTCTCTTGATGGAGATAATGTGACAAGTTGGAATTGGGATGCGGACGGAACAACCTCAACAACGGATACGTTGAAGTTTACGTCCACAACAACCGGCAGATACCCTGTACGGCTAGATTTGGTTACCGGAAACAACTGTGAAATTAGTCATGACGATACGTTGGATGTTTACGCAACACCTGTGGCCGACTTTACTGTCGATCCGGTCTGTTCAGGAGAGGATTTAGTTCCTGTTAATAACAGCAGTATTCAAGCTGGAGAGACGATTGCTTCGTACAATTGGTATGTCAATAACTCATTTGAAACTGCGGGGATGAACCCAACACTAACTTCAGGTGTGATTGGTACCAACACGATCCGACTAATCGCAACGAGTCAACAAGGATGTAATGATGCACACATTGTCGACGTGGATATATACCCGTTGCCAAACCCAAGTTTCATTATTGCCGATTCGTGCTTGAATGAAACTACAAGGTTTAGCGCCACCTCAACGATTTCAAGTGGAAGTATTTCAACAAACCAATGGACATACAACGATGGTACTACCGATAACGGTTCGTCAATAACTCGATTGTACCCTGCAATAGGTGAGTACTCAGTAACTCTTGTATCTACAAGTGCTTTCGGTTGTGTGGATTCGACCTCACAAAGTTTTAATATCCATCCGCTACCACAGTTATCGGTATCGATGGATCCTACCACCGGATGTCAGCCATTGTTGGTGAACTTTACCAATACGTCATCAATCGCATCTGGGACGATAGATTCGTATGAGTACGATTTTGGTGACGGAAGTACAGGTTCAATAGCAACCACCACCCACAACTACCCGAACGTTGGAACGTACACCATCCGAATGAAAGGAACTTCGAATATTGGTTGCGTAGATTCAATTGTAGTGAGTCCGGATATAATCGTTCAAGCAAAACCAACAGCGGCATTTAGCTGGAATCCATTTGAACCTAGTTTGCTTTATCCTGATATTGACTTTATCAATGAGTCATCTGCCGATGCTACCTCGTTTGAGTGGTCTATATCCAACGGTATGACTTTCAACGACCCAAATCCTTCAACACAATTAGAGCCGGGAGATTATACAGCACAGTTGATTGCGATTGCAACGAATGGTTGTAGGGACACAATTACTGCAGATATCTATGTGAAGCTCGACTTCTTTGTTCATGCGCCTACTGCGTTCTCGCCAAATGGTGATTTAGTGAACGACCAGTTCGGTATCGACGGAATGATTGATGAAGTAGAAGGCTATTCGCTTGAAATCTTCAATATGTGGGGCGAGTTAGTGTTCTCATCAGACAAACCAACCGAGAAGTGGGATGGGACCTATAGAGGTAAAGAAATTTATACCGGATCCT
>CAJXLR010000319.1 GCA_913056425.1 uncultured Bacteroidota bacterium | reverse complement strand
TTCTTCTGCTTCCATGCGCGAAGTGTGCGCCTCTCCTTGGTCGTAATAATCCTTTTCATAAAGGCTGTCGTTGTCCTGCATCGCCCGGTAAACGAACGATAAAATGAACAAGATAAACAAGGTCATTGCAATAGCTAATCCTTTTCCCCAATTCATAATTATTCAATTTCTATGGGCGCAAAGAACGTTGTTTCAAAAGACTTCAACTTCTTGCCGTCTATGTACACGGTCAATTCAATGGTGCGTTTGTAGTCTTTCACGTCAGCTTCCGGTTGCGTTACGCGGAATATTCGTTTTAACTCTTCATTCGCATCAAGAGTTGAGCTCGTATCCGCAATTATCACATCATAACCCGGAGTGGAGCTTTCAAGCCTAAAACGCTTACCATCAAAGGTTTTGTTTACCATCTCAAGGTTGTAGATGTTACTGATTATACCGCCCGGCTCTTCGAAGTAGGTCTGCTGACCTGGAATTCGCAAGATGTGTGCTTCTACATCCGTTCTGCCGGCCAATAAGAATCCAAACACACCAAGTAAAATTACCATCAACACGGAATAGGCAATCACACGAGGTGAGAATCTGAATCCGGTTTTATTCTTGATGTTGTTAAGCGAATCGATGCGGATTAGTCCTCGAGGCTTTTTAATTTTATCCATCACGGAGTCGCACGCATCCATACATGCTGTGCAGTTTACGCACTCAAGTTGAGTACCGTTTCTTATGTCGATACCAGTGGGACATACATCCACACAAAGACCGCAGTCTACACAATCACCTTTTTCGGCTTGATCTTCGTTACGACGGATTTTCCCTCGTGGTTCACCACGCACATCATCGTACGCCACAACCATACTGTTCGGGTCTAGCATAACACCTTGCAGTCGGCCATAAGGACAAATCATGATACACACAAGCTCTCGAACTTTGGAGAACACCAAATAGAACACTGTGGTAAACACAACCAATCCGGCGAGGGAGGGCAGCCCTTCCATGAATGGGCCGGTAATTTTAGCATGGAGGTTTTCCCAGCCGATGAGATAGGCTAGAAAGGTATTGGCTATTAAAAACGAGACGCCATAGAATACAATGAATTTCAATCCCTTTTTCGTGATTTTCTCACGATTCCATGGCATCGCGTCTAGCTTCTTTTGTTTGTTCGTATTTCCTTCAATTAAGTTCTCCAGCTTTCTGAAAACCATTTCGAGAAATACGGTTTGCGGACAAACCCATCCGCAAAACACCCGTCCATAGACCACCGTAAACAGTACGATGAACACAATAGAAGTAAGGAGTAGGATGACCAACAAGTGGAAGTCCTGAGGCCAGAATGGCTGTCCAAAGATTACGAACCGGCGTTCCATCACATTGAGCAACAGCAATGGATAGCCATTTATCTTGATGAATGGTCCGGCAAAGAAGAAAGCCAAGTAGAACCAACTTAGATAGGTTCTGTACTTATACAGTCTTCCTTTAATAATCTTAGGATACAACCAAATTCGCTTGCCCGTGTTGTCCTGGTTACCCAGGTGCTCGCGAAAATTCTCAGTTCTTCCCTTGTCGCTCATTTACTTATTTGTTCTGCGTGTGCTTATTTATTGCGCTGCAGTCTCATCGGTTGTTTCTTCCGTATCCCCTTCCTCTGCAGTTGCTTCTTCGCTTTCAGTTGCTTCAGCAGGTTCAGCAGCTTCGTCGGTAGTTGCTGCACCACGTTCGTAGATCTCACCTTGAGGTTCTTTCCCTTCAATTCCGTCAGGTAGAGTGGTTCCCTCTAGGCTAATTACATAGCTTGCAACAGCTTGCATACCACCGGCACCAATACTCGCAGCCCAAGGTTGCATACCTTTTGGTCTACCGTATTTTACCGAGTAGAAGACATCCTTTACATCGCCACCGTAAATCCAATTCTTGTCTGTGAAGTTTGGTCCAACTCCACCTTGACCGTGGCTACCGTGACACGTAACACAGTTTGCTTCATAAATCGCCTTACCCTTTGTAAGATCAGCTTCAGTGGTAAGCAGGGTAACTGAGTTTTCATCAATTACGTCACCGGCAGAAGACAAGTATTGCTTGTGAGCTTCTTCCGCCATTTGCATTTCCTCTGCGTATTCCTCAGCTTGGGTATAACCCGAGTCGAGCCAAGTGAAGCGCACGAAGTAAATCACAGCGAAGGCTATGGTTCCGTAAAATAAGAACATGAACCATGGCGGAGGAGGGTTGTCCAACTCGTAAATACCATCGTGTGGGTGATTGATAAGTGTGTCCTTGTCGGATGAAACCGCCTTCACCTGGAATACGCGCTCCCAGAATGGTTGACGGCTCTCGTATTCCTCTCCAATTTCTCCTTTGAGATATTTCTTGAGGTTTACAGCTATGAGCATCATTCCTGCAGCAATGAGTACAAGAATGATGGCGAAGATATAGAGTACGGTTGCCAGTGAGATATTGAAATCTGCATAACTGGCATTTGCCGCATTTATTTCGTCTAATGACTGGCCAAAGGCTACCTGAGACAGAACCAGACCTGCAGTGACCAAACCAAGTTTTAATATGTTCTTATTCATAATTGTTCTTGTCGTTTAGTGGAAGTTCAGAAATCGATTTAATGGTTTCCTTGGGTACTATCATGATGTAGATAATCGCTGATGCGAATACCACCATGAAGACAATCAAAGAGAAGATGAGATAGAGATTAACTCCCTGCATTCCTTTTAATAATTCTGACATAATTCTATTCGTTGGTGGTTTCAGCTACAGAAATATCTCGACCTAGTTTATGTAGGTAGGCAATCAATGCTAGGATCTCTTTTTTCTCTCCAACAGGCTTTTTGTCTTTAAGCAATTCGCTTTGAATTTGCTTTGCCTGCTTTTCAAGATCCTGACGAGCGATTTGT
>CAJXLR010000318.1 GCA_913056425.1 uncultured Bacteroidota bacterium | reverse complement strand
TTGCCGGATGTTGAAGTTGAGTGTGAAACTTGCTTAGGCAAGCGGTACAATCGTGACACATTAGAAGTGCGCTACAGAGGAAAGTCGATTAGTGATGTACTGAACATGAGTGTGGATGAAGCAGTTAAGTTCTTTGAAAACATCCCTTCGATATACCGAAAAATTAAAGCTCTTCAGGACGTTGGGCTGGGTTACATTACGCTTGGACAAAGCAGCACGACAATATCGGGTGGTGAAGCACAGCGTGTTAAACTGTCAAGCGAACTGAGCAAGATTAGCACGGGGAATACTTTCTACATCCTTGATGAGCCAACTACAGGTTTGCACTTTGAGGATATCCGTGTTTTATTGAAGGTGCTTCAGAACTTGGTTGATTTGGGGAATACCATACTTGTCGTTGAGCACAACTTAGACGTTGTAAAAGTAGCGGATCATATTATTGATCTCGGCCCGGAAGGTGGAAAAGGTGGCGGAGAAATCCTCGTTACAGGTACTCCTGAACAGATTGTTTCCAAAGGTATTGGCCACACTTCAACCTTCCTCGCTTCAGAATTTTAACACAACGGTGAGTTTTCGGTGACATTCTGTTACCAATCCACTTGGTTTTTACCGATTATTCCCGCAAATTCGTCATCCTTAAAGTTATACATTGAAAATTGAGGATATGAAAAAGATTTTTTTACTAAGTGTTCTTGCCAGCTTCATCCTAGTAGGTTGTGGTGATGACGGAGGAACTGTAACGCCAGGTGGTGGTTCAAGTGAGCCAACCATGGCATCTATGACAAAAGAAAACAGAAACGCTGTTTTAGAAGATTTCACAGGAGTTCGATGCGGATACTGTCCTGATGGACACCAAATTGCGGCTAACTTGTTGTTGAACTACCCAGAAGACATGGTAGTACTTGGTGTTAACGCCGGTGGTTATGCTGCACCTGCTGCAGGTTGGGCTAACTTCACCAATTCTTACGGTCAAGCTCTAGTTGATCAGAGTGGTGTTGCTGGATACCCAGCAGGTACTATGAACCGTCAGTTATTCCCTGGAAAAAGCCAAGACAAAGGAACTGGTTTGGCTATGAGCCGTGGGTACTGGGAAGCTACAGCTAAAGAAGTTATGGCTGAAGAGTCAAATGTAAACATCGGAGCTAAGGCGGTATTTGACAAAGCTAAGTCTGAGCTATCTGTAACATACGAAGTATATTACACTGGCGACGAGTCTGCGAACGAAAACCGCGTAAACATCGCATTGTTGCAAAGCGGCATGGTTGCTAAGCAATCAGGTGGTGGAGACAACTACGTTCACAAGCACGTAATGCGTGACTTCCTAACAGGACCTTGGGGCCACGAAGTACCTTCTGAAAAAACTGCAGAAGGTAAGTGGTACACAGAAACTGTTACTTATGACGTACCAGCTGACTACAATGGTGCTGTTATCCCTCCAGGGGGTGGCGAAGTTGTAGCTGAAGACCTAGAGGTTGCGATTTTCGTAGCACGTGGTAAAACTGACATTATCACTGGTATCAACGTACCGGTTGAAGTTAAATAAGAACTATAAAACTCAAAAAAAGGGCTGCAGTTGCAGCCCTTTTTTTATGCCCTATGATGAAGGGATTTAGCTAATTTTGCCCAGTGCCGGTTTCTCCTCGTATCATACTCGTGCCAACACCAATAGGCAACTTGGACGACATGACATTTAGAGCAATTAATGCCCTAAAATCATGCGACAAAATCTTTGCGGAGGACACTCGAACAACCGGAAAGTTGCTTCAACATTTTGACATCAAAACACCTATAGAATCGTTCCATCAAAACAACGAACATCAGAAAATAAAACACGTCCTGAATCTACTTGAAAGTGGACAGATACTCTGTTATTGCTCAGATGCAGGAACCCCCGGAATTTCTGATCCCGGATACTTGCTGGTGCGAACTGCCATTGAAAACAACTTTGATGTTGAGTGCTTACCCGGTGCAGCGGCTTTAATTCCTGCAGTAGTGGTTTCAGGCTTACCAAGCGATCGATTTGTGTACGAAGGTTTTCTCCCGCACAAGAGAGGCCGGATGAAAAGATTGGAAGCGCTTATAGACGAAGAACGAACTATAGTCTTTTATGAAAGTCCTCATCGAATAGTCAAGTTGTTAAATCAAATGGAAGAAGTCTTTGGTCCAGATCGACACGTGTCCGTATCAAAAGAAATCTCGAAACTTCACGAAACACACTACCGAGGCACTATAACAGAAGTTCGCACGAACATTGAATCCAAACCCATCAAAGGTGAGTTTGTTGTATGTCTTGCAGGCAAATCATGAGCAATCAACTTAGGTACATAATAATTGCATTGATAGGTGGCGGGCTCATGGCTCTGGGTTGGCCTCCCTTAAAACTGCCCTACCCTCTGTTTATCGGCTTAGTGCCGCTTTTGATGCTCGAGCACCTGACAACCAACCAAAAACACTTTGGCAAGTATGTTTACCTAGGTCTTTTTGCGTTCAACTTAATATCAACGTGGTGGGTATGGAATGCATCACCAGGTGGAGCTGTATTTATGCTATTCGCAAACAGCTTTCTGATGCTTCTCCCCTTTCTGATTTATAGGAAGACAAAACGCCTTGTGGGCGAGAGTAAGGCCTTGATCTTCTTTGTTATATCCTGGCTTTCGTTTGAGCACTTTCACTTTCGGTGGGATTTGGCTTACCCGTGGCTTACGTTGGGCAACGGTTTTGCCTCAAGTCCGGAACTTGTTCAGTGGTACGAATACACCGGGGCTCAAGGCGGTAGCTTATGGATAATCCTAATCAATGTATTTCTTTTCAAATGGGTTAAATCTTATCGCTCAAAATTTGCCACGATTGCATCTATTGGTTTGATTCTACCAACCCTATGGTCGATGTATTTGGGGA
>CAJXLR010000317.1 GCA_913056425.1 uncultured Bacteroidota bacterium | reverse complement strand
CTCAAAGATTCAGTACTACAATTGGAATTAAAAACCCGGGATAAAATTGGAATATCCTCGATGTATGCCATCGAAAACCGAGGCAATCAAACGGTACGGACTTATAGTGTTTCATTTTGCGATGCCTACCAAAAACAGCTCAATCGCATGGTTGAACGAAGACTGGTCGCTAGTATTGAACTTACAAGTTCCCTGTGGTATACAGCTTGGGTGAATGCCGGACAACCGATTCTACCAGACTCACTGGTTGAAATTGGACATCATAAAACAATTGCTGATTCCGTAACTCCTAGTAAAATAAAAGGTCGGTTTGAATCACATTAAGAAGACATACCACCTCGACCTCGAGGAGCCTTTGGCTTGTCTTTCTCATTGGTTTTTGGTTTACCTTTGATGTTGTCTGACATCGACACTCCTTCTAGAACTTCGATGTTTATTCCATCCGAGAGTCCGGTTTTGATTGGCCGTTTCTCAAACACTTGATTTGAAGTTTCTACCTCTACAAAGGTCTTTTTGTTCTCATCGAACTGAAGCAGTGCTTCCGGAATTACCATTACACTGTCTCTACTCTTGAGCACTATGTCTGCATTAGCACTGTAACCTGCACGGATAAAGTGGCTTTCCATATTCTTTACAGCCGCCTTGATTTCAAACACTATTGCGCCTTGATCTTCCACTCCTTTTGGAGCGATATACTCAAGACTGGCAGGAATAGTAGCTCCTTCGATAGCACCCAAGGTTAGAATTAAATCCATACCGAGTTTGAGCTTACCAACTTCAGACTCATCCACCTTTCCTTCGAATATCATTTGATCCATATCGGCAACAAACGCGATTGTAGTCCCCGCATTGAAGTTGTTGGCCTCAATAACGGAGTTACCTACTTCTACCGGAACATCCAGGACGGTACCTGAAATCGTTGAGCGTACAAGCGTATTCGACGCCGTTTTGGATTTGTTTGATATACCATCACGAATGATGCGCAACGCATCTTGAGCAGCATCCAACTCTTCTTTGGCGTTATCTAACGCGATACTGAGTTGTTGGAAGTCTTGGTCAGATATAACACCTTGCTTGTGCAGCGGTGCATTTCGATCGTAGTTCTTCTGCGCATTACGAAGAGAGATTTTCGCTCGATTTACTCGGTTCTCCGCATTGTTCAGACTGGTCATGTTCGGTATAACCTTGATTTTGGCAATCAAATCTCCCGATTTGATTTGTTGGCCGGCCTCAACGTATAACTCTGCAATGATGCCACTTAACTGTGGTTTGATTTCGATTTCATTTCGAGGAACAACAGAACCTGTAGCTACAGTTTTATGAATAATATTGGCCACAAAAGGCTGTTGCGTTTCGTACACAACCGGTTTCTCCTGACCTTTTTTAAACAAAAAAATAAAGGTGTACAGCAATAAGGCAACAAAGCCTACAGCGAGTATGATTTTAAGCGCTTTCTTCATAGGGTGACTGCAAATCTGCGATTTACCTATCGTTCAGAAAAAAATGACTATAGGTAGTCGACCAATAGAAATCTATTTTCTACTAAGCAAAAGACTCGGTAGCCCAATACGACTTAACCGTCTCTTTTGGGTTGATTGCCATAACCGGGATGTTTTTCGACTCGTGGATGACGTGGCGAGCGAATGAGCCCAGTCTTAAGTAATCTTGAACACCAACTTCTTTCTGAGTCATGATCATAATAAGATCCGCGTTCACTTCTTCCGCGTATTTGATGATATCTTTACCGAAGTGCTCAGGATATTCTTGGTCGTCCAACAGTTTTGAAACGTGTTTGATTCCGTTCTTGGCCAAGATGCCCTCAACCTGCTTTAAGCTAGCCTTAACTTTATTCATCAAGAATTCATCCGACTCAACTTCCATGATAACATGTATTTCTGAGTTGTATCGTTTCCCAACATGTACTGCCCAGTCTACTTTCTGACGTGACTCTTTAGTCAGGTCGATTGGAAGAACAATCTTCTCATAGTGCGAGCTAGATTTTACATCCTTAATAATCACAACTGGCACTTCAGAACTCTTCAGTACACGAGTAGTTGTTGATCCCATAAAACGTTCAACTCCGTTCACACCGGCAAAACCCATTACGATGGAATCGCAAGCATAAGTACTCGCAACGTCGATGATTTGCTTATACACTTTACCTTCACGAACCAGCGTATTAACCGTTATTTTCGGATTCTTGCTGGTGATTGCTTCAGCTTTTTCATTCAATTTTTTCGTAATGGCATCAACCATCACAGACTTCTCCATGGAACTGCCAAAAATTGATTTAAAAATGCTCTCTTCAACGACGTACAGCAACGTGATTTCGTTGTCAAATAACTCCGCAATTTCGATTGCGTGATCAATTGCGTTGTTCGAAGCAGTAGAAAAATCAGTAGGTACAAGAATGATGTTGTCCTTCGGCGTTTTAATAGAATTCATCGAAATGTGTTTATTTGCCGCAAAGATACCATTATTAAACAGGCAGAATTCAACAAATCAGAATTTATCTTAAACCCAGACGGGTCGGTGTATCATTTAGGGATTTTACCTGAAGATTTAGCTCAAAAAGTGATTACCGTTGGTGACCCGAATCGTGTGCCTTTTGTTAGTCGTCATTTCGACCAAATTGAAGTAAAAAAAACCAATCGAGAATTTACCGTTCACACCGGTAGTTATCGTGGAAACCGAATTACCTGTTTGAGTACGGGTATGGGGACGGCGAATATCGACATTGTGTTGAACGAGTTAAACATGTTAGCAAATGTGGATTTTAAAACACGAACCGTTCGTACAAATCGGCAAAAACTCACCTTAATGCGTATTGGCACATCAGGTAGTGTATCGAAAAAAATAGTTCCGGGCGATGTTGTGGTTTCTGAGCTGGCAATTGGTT
>CAJXLR010000316.1 GCA_913056425.1 uncultured Bacteroidota bacterium | reverse complement strand
CCGGGCCCTGCGACAGCAGAGTTACGTCGTGTATCCCGGTGGTGTACCTCGCCTTGAAGAACAAAGGTTACCGGACTAAATCCACGATGAGGATGAGGACCAACACCTTGAATACGGGCAGGTCTATCGAACAAAGGTTTAACTGTTGCATGGTGGATTAGCAGCACTGGATCAACCTGGTCAACATGGGCTGTTGGTAACGATTGGTAAACAGGGAAGCCATCCATGTTAATACGTTCCGCGGGAATCAGATGTTTTACTTTACGCAACATGTGTAGTCAACAATTAAGTGTGAGTGTCGTTTGATTTATATTCTGCTCTGATAGGTGAACAAGTCGTAGTACCTGCCTTTTTTAGCAATAAGCTCATCGTGGTTTCCACGCTCCGCGATTGAACCTTCTTCAATAACAAGAATTTGATCCGCCTTGCGAATGGTACTCAATCTGTGCGCAATCACAAAAGTGGTGCGGTTGTGCATGAGTTCTTCCAAACTTTTTTGAATATACATTTCACTTTCCGTGTCAAGGTTGGATGTGGCTTCATCTAGAATGATAATCTTGGGGTCCGCTAATAGTGCTCGAGCGATTGATACCCGCTGGCGCTGACCACCGGAGAGTTTTACACCTCGCTCACCTATTACCGTGTCAAGACCTTCTTCGAATTTGTCTGTAAATTCATCCACATAAGCACCTTTCACCGCATCCATTAGCTCCTATTCCGTGGCATCCGGCCTGGGGAAGAGGATGTTTTCGCGGATTGTTCCCTCGAATAGGAAGTCGTCTTGTAGAACAACACCAAGGTGCTTGCGATAGCTCGTCAACTCAACTTTTGATAAGTCTTTCCCGTCAACCTGAACTAATCCACTATCGGGCGACATATAGCTTGCTGCTAAACTAGCTATAGTGGACTTACCGGATCCCGAACTTCCAACCAAGGCGGTAACACTGCCTTGCGGTGCTTCAAAGCTGATATGGTGTAAAACTTCTTTGCCTTCCTCATAACTAAACGATACGTCGTCGAAGATAATGTCGCCTTTCACATCGGGTAGAACAACTGTTCTGTTGCTTGGATCATTTTCATTTTCCATTTGCATGATTTCCTCGGTTCTGTCCAGGCCTGCAAATGCCTCTGTAAGTTGACTCCCAATGTTGCTCATCTGAACAATTGGAGTGATCATAAAACCTAGATACAGCGTGAATGCTAAAAAGTCTCCAAAGGTCATTTGGCCTTGAATAATGAAATATCCTCCAATCCCCATTATACCAACACTTGCCAACCCCAGGAGAAAAGTAGCAGAACTGGTCACGAGTGCTGTCGCGGTTAAGCTCGATTTGACGTTTTCGAAAAGACGTCTTGCTCCATCTTCAAATGTGTCGTTCTCTTGTTGTTCGGCGTTGAAACCTTTGATTACACGAATGCCGTTTAGCGTTTCGGTTAATCTGCCTGTGACTTCGGCATTGAGCTTTCCACGGGTTCTAAAGATTGGTCGGATTCGGCCAAAAGCCTTTAGTGCAATTATTGCGAAAATGGCAACCGGGACAAGCACGAACAAAGTCATCATCGCATTAATGCGAATAAGGAGAATCAGCGATATGATGGCTGTCAAACTTCCGCCAATCAGTTGTACCAAACCTGTACCTACTAAGTTGCGCACTCCTTCAACATCCGACATAATGCGGGATACCAAGCCACCGGATTTATTGTCGTCAAAATATCGGACCGGCAGAGCAAGAACCTTTTTCTGTACTCGTACACGTAATTCCGAAATTAGGAACTGCGCTTCAACAGATAGAATCCGCGTCAATAAAAACGACGTTATGGCTTGTAATGCGAGGGCAATCACCACAACAATAAGGAGGGTTTTAAGCATAGGGATGTCGCTATTGGTTATAACGTCATCGATTAAATACTTACTTGCGCCGGGAAGCACCAAGCTAGCTAATCGGCTGATAATGATTAATATGAGTCCTATAGATAAGGTTTTTCTCCTAGGCCATATAATGTTGTTAAAAGCCCACTTGAAGGTGATATTTTTTGATGATGCCATACATCGGAATGACGATAATCATTCCAAAATGAAACGCTGCCAAACCGTCACTGATTAGAAGCGACCTGGGCAGTTGCAGTCTTTTTTGCCTTTGTATTTAACTGAGCGCTGAGAACCACAAGACGAAAGCGATAAGCTAAGCACTAGTCCGAGTATGAAGAGTGTCAAAAGTCGTTTCGTTCGCATAGTTCGAAAATACAAAGTTACATGTAGCTTTGTCATCATAACGAAGAATAGTACTGTTCTATGATTAAACATGTGTTCGTTTTCTTGAAAGGTTTGGCAATGGGAGCGGCAGATGTTGTTCCGGGAGTATCTGGCGGTACAATCGCGTTTATCACAGGAATTTATGATCAGTTGTTGTCGTCTATCAATAGTTTGAATCTAAAGACGTTAAAAATGCTCAGAACCGATGGACTCAAAGCAACCTGGCAGCATGTAAATGGAACGTTTTTGGTGGCATTATTTGCAGGTATCGCTGTAAGCATAATCTCTCTGGCTCGGGTATTCAAGCATTTGCTTGAACATCATCCACATTTGGTTTGGGCTTTTTTCTTTGGTCTGGTCTTGGGCAGCATTTATTTGGTTAGCCGCATGGTTGGCAAGTGGAATGTTGCAACCGTAGCCGGGGCAATTGTTGGAACACTAATCAGTTATTATCTGACCATAATCCAGCCAGGCGGTGAAGCGACTGAATCTTGGTTTATCTTCTTAAGCGGAGCCATAGCCGTTTGTGCAATGATTTTACCGGGTGTGTCTGGTTCTTTCCTCTTGCTCATTTTAGGTGTGTACTACCCAATGCTCGATGCAGTATCAAATATGGATTTAGTGTTTATCGCACTGCTGGGTTCGGGTGC
>CAJXLR010000315.1 GCA_913056425.1 uncultured Bacteroidota bacterium | reverse complement strand
CAATTTCGTAGGTACCCAACCCTTTCAAAATACTATTCGTCAACCTAGTGCGTTTTTGTAACGTCTGACCTCTTTACTTGCCTAATTCAAAAAAAGATCAACGACTAGGGTTACCTTTTTGTCGTTGTCGTATTAACCCTAAAGTAAGTCGCAAGACAGCGACCAAAACGTGTAAATAATTTACTATGAAAAAGGGTTATATAATTCCAGTGTTTGCTGCACTTCTGCTCACCGCCGGTGCATGCAACAAAAACAAAACGGCAAGTTCAACTTCACCGAGTTCTCCAAAAGATGAAGTTGTTTCCTCCAAATTCGATCGAGTGAAACCTGTTAATTCGTTGGTTGTCGGATGCCAATCAGATGTTTTCGATGTTTCGAAGGGAGCACAAATCAACTATGCGTCGGGTGCTAAGGTAATTGTGCCTAAAGACGCATTCGTTGACAAAAATGGCAATCCGGTAAAGGGTGAAGTAAAGCTGAACTTTGCTGAGTACAACAAACCTGAGGAAGTGATTGCAAGTGGTTTGCCCATGTGCATTGAAACTACAGGTGGTGAAATTGGTTATTTCGAATCCGCCGGCATGTACGAAATCACTGCTGAAAAGGATGGGGAAGAACTACAGTTAGCCTCCGGGAAAAACATCGAAATCCAAACCATGGGTGAGAAAACCGGTGAATTCAACTTCTATTATTACGACGAAGAGCGGGGTACGTGGCAAGAACAGGAAGTGTCGAGTAAACAACCAACTCCTGCTGCTTCATTGGTTTCCAACGAACCTATTGTCGTTGAAGATGACGAACTTTCATTACCGAAACCACAACTCGCACGTTCCGGTCTACCGGCATTCGATCTAAAGATTAAAAATCTATCCGATTACGGCATGGATAATTGGGAGAGCTTAATGTGGCAATTCAAGGATGAGAACAGTGCCAAAGACAATAAATGGTTATTTGAGCGAAACTGGAGCTCCATCCAAATCTCGGGATTCAACAATCGTAGCGCTTCCTGCAACATAACAGCCATAGACTATGTGTATGACTTGGTTGAAGACAAAAAGCTTGGGAAAAAGAAGAAAAAGCAGCGCAAGATTGAAAAGCATTGTTCCATTGTCCCTGTACTTTTTGGCAATAGCTATAAAAACGCAATGGCTTCTTACCAAAATGCAATCGATGTAGAAAAACAACAAATTATCCGTCAGAAAAAGCGCCAGCGTATGGATAAGGTACGCAATCAATTTGTTCGTGTTGCAAACGTATCTAACCTAGGAGTTCACAACTGGGATCGAATTATCAAACAACCTGAGACCATTGTCCTCAATGCAGATTTCAATGTACATGGCGACAAACAAGATGAAGACTTATCGGTGGTATACATGCTCACCGGTGATCAGAAAGAAATTGTAACGTTTTATCGAGACAATTTTGCTTTCAATCCGTCCTATGCAAACACCGTGATGGTAATCCTCGAAACCGGTGAAATCGCAACGTTTAACACCGATGAGTTATCACCAGCAGAGTTGAGTGAAGCGAAATCAACAAAACGTATCGACATTAGTTTAAAGCCAACAGGTGTTTACGCAGAGTCGACCCGTGCATTAGGAGAATTTATCCGATCTCAGTCCTAATAAATAAGTAGTCGTGTTACGTTTATCCATTCTACTAATAGCCTTGTTGGGCTTTGCCCGGAGTTACGGTCAAGACCTCCTTCGATTCCAAGAGAATCGCAAATGGGGATTTATGGACACAGCCGGGAACATCGTTATTGATGCGAAATATCAAATGGTGTCTGAGTTTAGCGATGGTTGGGCATTGGTGACCAGTAAGTCAGGTGTAACGGTTATCAATAAAAGTGGCGGTGCCATTACGCCGTTAAACGTTGATGACGTAGCACGATTCCACAATGTTTTAGTCTTCAGAATACAATCGAAGTTTGGAATGGTCCGCTTCGATGGGAAATCCATTCTCCAACCTGTCTATGATGCGATAAAACCAATGCGACAGGACAGTATGTTCTATGTGCGCAAGGGTAAGTACTTTGGAGTAGTTAATCCTCAAGGGGAATTTGTTGTCCCCACTTCTTACGATGCAATTCGTAAATACGGTGATTATTTATGGTGCACGAATAAGAACGACACAACGTACTCGTTTTATCATGCTAAAACGGAAACCTTTATCGAGGGTGCGTTTCGAAATGTTAAACACATCTGCGGAAAACATTACACTCAAAACGGTACATATTGGGAACGTTTTGGTGAATATGGATTAACGCAGTGGACCTCAATAAACGAATTAACACCATGGTTTTACGAGGGCGTCGTTTCATCCCAAAGCATTTTGTACAATGGAAAGTCAGATGAGATGATTGATTCAGCAATCACAAGCATTGAGCGATATCAGCGCGATCGGCTGGTATACAGGAAAGAGGCTAATAGGTTTGTGGTTACTTCAACCCTTCAATCTCCGGACACCTTTAATCTGATTACTTGGCTCCCCAATAATGAGTTCTATGTCCAACGAAACGGGCTCAGCAACATTCTGGATAGTGCGTTACAGTATAAGTTTGATTGGAAATACGCTGAGATATCAATCTCAACTCCGGAGTATGCCGTTGTACGAAACTCCGATGGACTTGGCTTGCTGCATATACCGAGTGGTCGTGAAACGCTTGGGTTAAGGTTTAGCAGTTTAAAGTTCTACGATAACATAGCCAAGTGTACTGAGGAAAGTGGTCGATTGTGGTTGTTTGATGTGATAAATGGGCGAGCAACAGATAGCATTTTCTTCGACAAACATCAAACCGTCTCGGCCGACTATGTATTCGTTTCAGGAACGGCAGATGGCAGTGGTGCAACTGATTCGCTGGATGGAAGAAACGGGCGTTGGTTTGTTCAAAACAAGCTATGGGGTT
>CAJXLR010000314.1 GCA_913056425.1 uncultured Bacteroidota bacterium | reverse complement strand
CCAAGATGTGAATTTACTTGAATTAGCAAATCGTCTTACGAAGCATGTCGTTGCTCAGTTTTTTGACGAAGAACAGTCTATGTTCACATATACTGCTCGCGACAACAATGAATTAATCACGCCTCAAATAGAGACAACCGATAACGTAATTCCATCATCAAATTCAATGATGTGTCGAAATTTGCTGGAGCTAGCAAAGTTGACGACCAACATGCAATATCGGGCTGTAGCAATGGATATGATTGATAGAATGGTTCCCAGATTTAAAAGTTACCCCGCGGGCTTTAGCAACTGGATGTTAGCTGTTCTGGAGGCTTTCGACACAGCTAAGGAGCTGGTTGTAGTGGGCGATCATGCTGAGGCTTGGCGTGATTATACGTCAAGCACGTATCTTCCTTTTGTTACGAAGGTGTTCTCGAAAACAGAAACTCTGCCGATTACTGAGGGTCGTTTCGTAAAAGGTAAAACCTTGGGCTACCTGTGCACCGGAAATGTTTGTCATCAGCCAGTGGATAGTATAGAGTCTCTCTTAGACTCTATTTAACCAACTTCTTATAATAACCTCAACCTAGTCCTCCTTCCAATTCGGACGATTAGGTGTGTAAGGCACATTTTTGCTATCAAGTTTGGATTCGAGTTCTTCGATTCCCGTCTTAAATTCAGTAATGTCCGAGCGTAAACCTGCGTAATCTTCTTGCGCAATGTCGTATTGCTCTTTATTGGTTGTAGTTGGATTCGAAGTTGAATACCACGTATCCCATACAATCTGTTCAACTCGACTTGCCGTACCAGGAATGGTTTCGACATCGCGGTTTGATTTATGATAGTCTCCCCACATATTTATTCGAATGTCGTGAGACAATTGCTCGAGTGTCTTGATTTCTTTCATCCATGCCAAATCAGCACCAGGATAAGTCTGCACGGCTGTTTTGATATGCGTTAAACGTTTGTTTAATTCACCAAGCTCATTGCCACTTCCACGCATCTTTCTTCTCAACTCTTGAACTTCTCGTTTAAACGCGATGTTTGCTTCTGTCTGACGATCGAGCGACGAATTCTCCAACGGTTTAACTTCAAAAGCAGTGGGTTCAACCAATTTTTGTAGCGAGCCATTCGTGGATTGCCATAACTCAACGGTGTACTTACCAGGCAAAGCAAGTGGTCCTTCATTTGGATTACTATACCGTCCAACCTTTTCTGCGCTTGTGCGAATAGGAGTAGCTGGTGGATATCGGAGGTTCCAGGTAACTCGGTTTATACCCGTGGTGGCAGAATGCTTGATTTTCCGCACCTCACTTCCCTTCTCATCTTTAATTACAAATAGGAGATAGGCATCTTCATAGTTGTCCTCTGCGACAAACTCTTCGTACGTTGGATAGTCTATGTCTTCTTTATTTTCTTTGGCTTTATTTTCCTCTTCCTGGCGTTTATCTTTCGGTGATTTCGGCTTGTCTTTCACAAAATATGTAAACGTAGCTCCAAACTCCGGATTAGGTGCTGCATACATAGATGCGCCTTGACTTCCAACACCTCGTAAACCAAGAGGATTAGACTCCACGTAAGCTAAAGCATCTTTAATTGGAAATATCTTCGCTTTGCTCTCAAGACTTTCCTTTGAAAGTTTTCTTAGCGGGCTGTAGTCGTCCAAAACATAGAAACCTCTTCCGAAGGTACCTAGAACCAGATCGTTTTCTCGTTTCTGAATGGCCATATCACGAACACATATGGTTGGAAGGCCAGCTCCTAACTTCACCCAGTTCTTTCCACCGTTTACACTTGCATAACAGCCAAATTCCGTTCCAGCAAAAAGTAGCTTTGCGTCTACATGATCCTCGGCAATTGAGTATACCGTGCCTCGTTCCGGCAAGTCGTTCTGTAGAGGTTTCCAGCTCTTGCCTTTGTCAAGGCTCTTCAATATGTACGGTTTAAAATCCCCTTTTTTGTGATTGTTAAACGTAGCGTAAACAACATTCTTGTCGTGTTGTGAAGCCCAAAGCATATTCACATAAGTCATATCCGGAATCCCCGGGAATGCTCCGTATTCCGTCCAGTTCTTACCACCATCTTCGGAAACCTGAATCAAACCATCATCTGTTCCGACATAAAGCAAATTAGCATCAATTGGTGACTGGTCAAATGCGACGATGTTGCCATAAATGGTTGTCGACTTATTCTTCATCACCACGTCCGGGGATTGCACTTCACCCATGACTTTGAGCTTGTTTCGGTCTATTTGTCTCGTAAGATCAGGAGAAATAGCTTTCCAAGTATTTCCGCGATCCTCTGTCTTGAACACTTTATTCGCACAGAAAAACAAGGTTTTAGGATCATGTGGCGAAATAAGCAAAGGTGCGTCCCAGTTCCAACGGAAGGCTGCTTCACCTTTTTTAGGCTGAGGTTTGATACCTATTCGTTCTCCTGATTTCCGGTCATACCGAATCAAACCACCGTATTGCCACTGAGCGTATATGATGTTTGGATTGGTTGGATCCACTTGAGTTTCATATCCGTCTCCACCAACTGTGATGTACCAGTCTGAATTAAGTATTCCAGCATTATTAATCGTTCTCGACGGTCCTGCTTGCGAGTTATTATCTTGTGTTCCTCCAAATACGTTGTAAAACGGTGTATCATAATCAATAGATACTTTGTAAAACTGTGTAACAGGTAAGTTTGCTTTGTACTCCCACGTAGCGGCATGGTCGTATGTCTCATAAATACCTCCATCACAACCTACAATCCAATGATCTGTGTTCGTTGGGTTAATCCAAATGCAATGATTGTCAACGTGCTTATTCGGCTCACCTGTAGCTTTAAAACTCTTTCCTCCGTTTTCTGTATGATGAAGCCAGGTATCCATGCTAAACACTTTGTCTACGTCTTTTGGGTCGCAGACCAATTCTTGATA
>CAJXLR010000313.1 GCA_913056425.1 uncultured Bacteroidota bacterium | reverse complement strand
CTAGGAAAATATTGTGTGCTTCATGCTGGAGTTGTAGTTGGATCAGATGGCTTTGGTTTTGCTCCAAATAGTTCAAATGAGTACAAAAAAGTACCCCAAGTTGGTAATGTCATTATTAAAGATCATGTTGAAATTGGAGCTAATACGACAATTGATAGAGCTACTATTGGATCTACTGTTATTGAAAAGGGAGTGAAATTAGATAACCTTGTTCAAATTGCCCATAATGTGGAAATTGGTGAAAACACCGTTATTGCTGCTCAAACTGGAATATCCGGAAGTACAAGTCTTGGAGAGCGATGTGTGGTTGGAGGCCAAGTTGGATTTGCCGGTCATTTGAAAATTGCCAATGGTACACAAGTTGGCGCACAGAGTGGCTTAGGGAAATCTGTCACTGAAGAGAATCAACGGTTGTTCGGAAGTCCGGTTCAACCTCTAAAAGATGAATTACGTTCACAAATCGCGTTTAGAGATTTACCTAAAATCAAGGACAAGGTAGACGCTGTAGAACGCGAAATACAAAAACTAAAAGAAAGTAAGTAACGAAATGGAGAAGCTGCAAACGACTATAAAAGAGTCATTTACTGTTTCAGGAACCGGATTACATACCGGAAAATCCGTAAATATGACATTTGTTCCGGCGCCGGAAGACCACGGATACAAGTTTCAACGCACCGATTTAGAAGGTGAGCCTATTGTTGATGCATTGGTAGACTATGTAGTTGATGTTTCAAGAGGAACAACAATTGAGCAGAACGGTGCACGTATAAACACAGTAGAGCACGTGTTGGCTGCCCTCGCGGGTTTGGAGATTGACAATGTACTTATCCAGCTTGATGCCTCAGAAACACCAATAATGGATGGAAGCTCAGCACCATTAGTTGCAGAGTTGAAGAAAGTTGGCATCGTAGAGCAAAATAAGGTGCGAGAATACTTTGAAGTACCTCATAACATCTCATACGCAGAAGAAGATCGAGGAGTTGAAATGGTTGCAATGCCTTTAGACGATTATCGCTTAACTGTAATGATCGACTACAATTCTCCTGTTCTTGGAAGTCAGCATGCCTCATTGACAAAGCTGTCTGATTTTGACGCGGAGATTTCGAGTTGTCGCACCTTCTGTTTTCTTCACGAATTAGAAATGTTGGTTGAACACAACCTCATTAAAGGCGGAGACTTGAACAATGCGATTGTTATTGTTGATCGAGTAATTGAAGACGAAGAGCTTGATCAGTTGGCATCGTTATTCAATAAACCTAAAGTCGAGGTAAAGAAAGAGGGTATATTAAACAACGTTGAGCTTAGATTCCAAAACGAACCCGCTCGACACAAACTGCTCGACATGATTGGAGATTTAGCACTCATCGGTACACCTTTAAAAGCTCAAATTATGGCTGCAAGACCCGGTCACGCTGCGAATGTTGAATTCGCCAAAAAGATTAAAAAGATTATCGAGAAAACGAAAAAGGAGAATGAACGATTAAAGAACGTACCAAACTACGATCCGAACGAAACTCCTATTTTTAACTATCAACAAATAGAAGAAATCTTGCCACACACCTTCCCGTTTATGCTGGTAGATAAAGTGGTTGAGATAAATGAAAACTCCATCGTAGGTGTAAAAAACATTACGGGTGATCAGTATTTCTTCCAAGGGCATTTCCAAGGTGAACCATTAATGCCTGGAGTGTTACAGCTTGAAGCAATGGCACAAGCGGGTGGTGTTTTGGTGCTGCACGACAAAGAGGATCCGTCCAAATGGAGTACGTATTTCGTCAAAATCGAAAACGCTAAGTTCAAAGGCAAAGTTGTTCCTGGTGATTCATTGGTAATTCGCATGGAACTAACTGCACCTATTCGTAGAGGACTGTGTTTGATGCACGGTGAAGCATACGTGGGTAACAAGCTCGTTTGTGAAGCGGATATGATGGCTCAAATTGTAGAGAATAAATAGATTACTTTTGCCGCAATGATTCAGCCATTAGCATACGTTAACCCGGAGGCCAAAATCGCCAGCAATGTGGTTGTTGAGCCATTCGTAACCATCCATAAAGATGTTGAAATTGGTGAAGGCACTTGGATTGGTTCTAATGTGACCATCATGGAAGGTGCACGTATCGGGAAGAATTGTAAAATATTTCCGGGTGCTGTAATCTCGGCTATTCCTCAAGACTTAAAGTTCGATGGCGAGCATACAACGGTTGAAATTGGTGACAATACAACCATCCGTGAATGTGTAACCATCAACCGAGGAACAAAAACACAAGCCAAAACGGTAATTGGGAACAATTGCCTGCTGATGGCATATGCACACATTGCACACGACTGTACGATTGGTAATAATGTAATTATTGGAAATGGTACTCAGATTGCCGGTGAGGTAGATATAGCTGATTGGGCGATACTAAGTGGCTTGGTTGCGGTTCATCAATTTGTGAATATTGGTGCTCACGTGATGATTTCTGGTGGATCCTTGGTTCGTAAAGACGTGCCTCCTTACACCAAAGCAGCTCGTGAACCTCTTGGATATGAAGGAGTAAACAGTATTGGACTTCGGAGACGAGGTTACTCCTCTGAAAAAATTGCTGAGATTCAAGAGATCTACAGGACCTTGTATCTACGCGGCCATAACAACGCAAACGCCTTGGCGAAGATTGAGGCTGAAATGCCTGCCACAAAAGAACGCGATGAGATAATTAGCTTTATCAAGAGTAATAATTACCCACAATTACCAAGCGAAAAAAAACCACCCCGGAGGGTGGCTTTCTTCATAGATTTAAAAATCTAATTACTTAGCAGCTTGTGGAGCAACTGGAGCGATAGGAGCAACTCTGTTGTTGTCTTCTACGATACCTGAAGCTTTACCATCTGCATAACCTTTAGCGTATGCATCAGCTTGTGCTTTAGCGTATGCATCAGCTCTACCT
>CAJXLR010000312.1 GCA_913056425.1 uncultured Bacteroidota bacterium | reverse complement strand
AATACAGAAAGCCGGGAACGCTTATCACTTCAAACACGTCTGGTATTCCAATTCATATGATGTTGGAAGGAAGAAGCGAAGATTTCCAGAAGAACTTTTGCGGATCACATTTCTTTAATCCACCACGTTACCTCCAATTACTGGAGATCATTCCTTCCACAAAAACTGATCAAGGAGTAATCGACTTTTTGATGATGTATGGACGTAAGTTCCTTGGAAAGAAAACGGTTCTTTGTAAAGATACACCTGCATTTATTGCCAATCGTATTGGTGTTTATTCGATCATGTCGCTTTTCCACGCAGTTCAAGAATTGGATCTAAGCGTTAAGGAAGTAGATAAACTGACTGGACCTGTTTTAGGAAGACCCAAGTCTGCCACATTCCGAACATGTGATGTAGTGGGACTGGACACACTCGTGCATGTTGCCAATGGCCTTTCGGACAATTGTCCAAATGACGAGGAACACGCACTTTTTAGTCTTCCTGATTACATCTCTAAAATGGTCGAAAACAATTGGCTCGGATCAAAAACGGGTCTAGGATTCTACAAGAAGGTTAAAAAAGATGGCAAGTCGGAAATACTTAGCCTCAACCTAAAAACGCTTGAATACGAAGCACCGGAAAGAGTCAAATTCCCAACACTTGAGATGGTCAAATCTGTTGACGATCTGAAGAAGCGCATCAAAATGCTCGTAATGGGAATGGATAAAGCGAGTCAATTCTACAAGAAGACATTTGCAGGTCTGTTTGCATACGTCTCTCATAGAGTTCCTGAGATCGCTGATGAGATCTACAAAATTGATGATGCGCTGAAAGCAGGATTCGGCTGGGAATATGGACCTTTTGAATATTGGGATGCCATCGGCTTTGAGCAAGGTTTAAAATTGATAGAAGCGGAAGGAAAAACAGCAGCAGCCTGGGTGTCAGAGATGAAATCCAATGGTGTTTCATCGTTTTATAAGGTTGAAGATGATCGTAAACTGTTTTATGACGTCACCTCAAAGTCTTACAAAGAAATTCCAGGGTCTGGTGATCTTCTATCGCTAGAAACTCTGCGCGAATCGAAAAAAGTTTGGGGTAATGCTGATACGACCATCGTGGACCTTGGAGATGGAATCCTAAACTTGGAGTTCCATACAAAAATGAACACGATCGGAGGTGGTGTAATTGAAGGTATTAACAAGGCTATTGATCTAGCGGAAAATGAGTATAGTGGACTTGTTATATCGAATGACGGACAGCACTTCTCTGCAGGAGCTAACGTTGGTATGATTTTCATGATGGCTGTGGAACAAGATTTTGATGAGTTGAACTTTGCCGTCAAAACATTCCAGGATACGATGATGCGTGTTCGCTATTCGGACGTTCCTGTAGTCGTTGCTCCTCACAATATGGCACTTGGTGGTGGTTGCGAGTTATCAATGCATGCTGACAAAGTCGTCGCACGTGCAGAGCTGTATATGGGATTAGTTGAATTTGGTGTTGGATTGATTCCTGGTGGTGGTGGAACAAAAGAGTTCGCTAAACGTCTTTCTGAAGAATTGAAAGAAGGTGACATTCGAATCAACAGATTAAGAGAACGCTTCTTGACCATAGGACAAGCGAAAGTATCAACTTCAGCTCATGAAGCATTTGACCTAGGTTACCTCCGTAAAGGTCAGGACGAAATTGTAGTGAGTCGCGAAGAGCAACTTACAAGAGCCAAAGAAGCCTGTGTAGAAATGGTAGAAACGGGATACACATCTCCAAAACGAACCAAGAATACGACCGTTATAGGAAGTGAGGGACTTGGTATCGTCTACGTAGGAGCTAACTCAATGCTTTCAGGGAATTACATTTCCGAGCACGACAAGTTGATCTCTGAAAAACTAGGTTACGTTCTATGTGGAGGAGATCTTTCAGAAATGACCGAAGTCTCAGAACAATACCTGCTTGACTTGGAGCGTAAAGCTTTCCTAGAACTTTGTATGGAAAGAAAAACACTCGAGCGATTAGAGAGCATGGTAAAATCAGGCAAAATTTTAAGAAACTAATCATGAATAGAGCATATATAGTTACTGGATATAGAACTGCAGTTGGAAAAGCAGGTCGTGGCGGATTTCGTTTTTATCGCCCGGATGACCTTGCTGCAGATGTAATCAAACACATCATGAAAGAAGTTCCTCAACTGGATAAAGACAGAATTGATGATGTTATCGTTGGGAATGCTACACCTGAGGCAGAACAAGGACTCAATGTTGGTCGTATGATCTCTTTAATGGGTCTTGACACAGACAAAGTACCCGGAATGACTGTGAACCGTTATTGTTCTTCAGGACTAGAAACGATCGCCATCGCTTCAGCAAAGATCGAGGCAGGAATTGCCGACTGTATTATTGCGGGTGGTGTAGAATCCATGTCAGTTATGGCTATGGGAGGATGGCGCATTGTTCCTAATCCCAAAGTTGGCAAAGAAAATCCAACCTGGTATTGGGGAATGGGACTCACTGCAGAAGCGGTAGCTCAGCAATTTAAAGTTAGTCGTGAAGAACAGGATGCTTTTGCTCTACATTCGCACGAAAAGGCAATTAGAGCGATCAAAGAAGGTAGGTTCAAAGATGATATTGTTCCAATAGAAGTCGAACACATCTTTCTTGACGAAAATGAAAAACGTCAAACTAAAACCTACACAGTAGAGACGGATGAAGGACCTCGACAAAGTACGCTTGAAGGTCTTGCCAAATTGCGTCCGGTTTTTGATCAGAACGGTACTGTAACAGCTGGAAACGCATCGCAAACTTCAGATGGTGCAGCATTTGTTTTAGTGATGTCTGAAAAAATGGTGAAAGAGCTTAATCTTGAACCTATTGCTCGTTTAGCATCCTACGCTGTTGTAGGAGTAGAGCCAAGAATCATGGGAATTGGACCCGTTGATGCTATTCCAAAAGCTATAAAT
>CAJXLR010000311.1 GCA_913056425.1 uncultured Bacteroidota bacterium | reverse complement strand
GATTTATTCCCAGGCCGTATAGACGACATAGGAATCTGGAACAGAGCCTTGACAGACGCTGAAATACAGGCACTTTACAACGAAACAGATTCAGATTTAACCAATTAAAACCACAGTTTTACCACCAAAAAAATACAGGACATTCCTAGGAATGTCCTATAATTCATCCCGTTTTCAAGGTAGTTTATCGAGCTAATGAGTATTAATCGTTGGCTTTTAGCACTTTATCCGTTGCTAGAAGCTCGCCAAAATGAAAAAATTATCTCTCGTTACCATTTGTATAATGGTATTGTTTTCTTGTTCGCAAGACACTGCTTTGGATCAAATTATTCCTGTAGACGTTAAAGGAAGTGTCACAAAAGGTAGCTTCTTGTCTGGTTCAAATATTTCTTTTTTAGAACTCGACGATCGTGAATTGAGGCAAACGGGAGTCTACTACTATTCTTCTATCAATAATGCCAATGGAAATTACGAATTGAATATTGATGATATAGACGAAGACATTACTCTGGCAATTGCTAATGGATATTACTGGGATGAGGTTCGAAATCAAGTATCAGATGGTGAGCTCGATTTGGTTGGTCTCTTTGAGTGGAGCAATGAAATTAACATCAATGTACTCTCACAATTAGAATCAGCCCGTATCAAGTACCTTATTCAAAATGACCTTATTGGAGGTAAAAGAAGTAAACGCTTCGGAAAAGCAAAAAAACAGGCTTTAAATGAAGTGCTTTCAATCTTTGGGATAGATCAAGAATTTAACCGATCTGAAAGCTTTAGTTTCACTGCTGGTAATAACAAATCAAAAATATTATTGGCCATTTCGGCTGCACTACAAGCTGACCGCGACACCTACCAAGTGGCTTCTCTTCTTGCCGAGATGACAGAAGACATCAAAGAAGACGGAACCTTAGACGATGAAGACTTGAGAGAAAAAATCGGTTCAAGACTATGTATTTTAGATATCGAGCAAATCGCTGCGAATGTGTATTATCAATTAGGCGATGATAATCCTAACCTTAGTGAAGACAGTCTCGTATCAAACTATCTTGAAAATATAAAGGCCGAATTCAGCGGGTATGATTGTGACCCCAAGGTGAATCCAGGGCCAAATGCCATTTCAATTGGATTGGTCACAGAGGCGATAGACGAGAACTGTAGCGAACTCACCTTCTTTAATGATTCTGATCGTGACGGACAGTTAGACGACAATGAAACCATTATAAATAAAATCACCATTTGTAATGGTACTGATGGCGAGGACGGCACCGATGGTCAAGATGCCGTTTCTGTAAAGGTACTCACCTCAGCAGCCACCGATTGTAGTAATGGTGGAACCACATTTATCTTTTATATCGATGCAAACAACAACGACCAAAAAGACGATGATGAGATGGTGGTTACCCAAACAACCATTTGTAATGGAGAGGATGGCTCTGACGCCCCAATTATCGGAATTGCCATTGATGAGGCAACCATTGAACAATGCCCACAAGGTGGAATTGTGGTAAGCGTTTTTGAGGATTCCAACGACAATGGAATCTATGACGATGGTGAAACGATTAATAGTTCATCGGTAGAATGTTTCGCAGTTGATTCTGACGGCGATGGCGTTCGTGATGAAATTGACCAATGCCCAAATACCCCAGAGGGAGAAGAAGTAGATGAAAACGGCTGTGGCCTGTCTCAAAAAGATGCTGACTCAGATGGAGTTTCAGACTTAATTGATCAGTGCCCAGACACTCCTGCCGGTGAAGAAGTAGACCCTTACGGTTGTGCCCTTTCTCAGTTGGATTCTGACGGCGATGGTTATACTGATGATGTTGACTTATGTCCTTACTCTGAAGAAGGCGCTGAGGTCGACTCTAATGGATGTGCAGCAGAACAAAAAGACACAGACGGTGATGGTGTTGACGACAGCAAAGATGCCTGCCCTGATACACCTGCTGGTGAAGAGGTGAATGCTCAAGGATGTGCACCTTCTCAATTAGACACAGATGGTGACGGGGTAAGTGATGCTTTAGATCAGTGTAACAATACCCCTGCCGGAGTTGAAGTAAACGAGAATGGATGCCCAACAGACCCATCTGGCAACAACTTCTATTTTGATCGTAACGGAGTTACTGTTCGATGCGAAAATGCCGAAGTTGGTGAAACCGGCGTACTTAACGGAAAGACCTATACGGCGGTGGATGATCTTACTATAAGATTAGCTATTGTGAACGAAGATGATTTGGATTGTTTGTGTACTTCGAAGGTTACCTCGATGCTTGAACTGTTTTATAATAAAAATAGTAATTATAATGGTAATCGAAATGTTACCTCTTGGGACACTTCAAGTGTGACAGATATGAAAAGTATGTTCTACGGAGCTTCAAATTTCTTACAATCATCTGATTTAAGTAATTGGGATACTTCTAATGTAACTGATATGCGATATATGTTCGCATACACATATAATTTAAATCAGAATTTGGGCCGCTGGAATGTAAGTCAGGTTACAGTCATGAATTATATGTTTGTAGCCGCATTATATTTTGAAGACACCTCTGTTGGAGGCATTAATAATTGGAATACTTCAAATGTTACAGACATGGATTGGATGTTTCTTGATTCCAGATTTTTTAATCAAGATATCAGTAATTGGAATACTTCTAATGTAGAATCAATGAGAGGTATGTTTTACAACGCAGTATTATTTAATCAAGACATCGGTAAATGGAATACTTCAAATGTTCGCGAAATGGATTATATGTTTTACAATGCAGAAACTTTTAATCAAGATATCGGTAATTGGGACACGTCAAATGCTCGCCAAATGGAATACATGTTTTATAATGCTTACTATTTTAATCAAGATATAAGTAATTGGAATACTTCAAATGTTCGAAACATGTCTGAAATGTTCAAAAATGCCCTCTCTTTCAATCAAGATTTGT
>CAJXLR010000310.1 GCA_913056425.1 uncultured Bacteroidota bacterium | reverse complement strand
GTCGCGCGGCTGGAACTGGATGAAAGCCGACCACTTATTGGTGCACCTTCTCCGTACTTTACCACGTCCATTGCCCGAAAATTCCCCACAGTTGGTATGTCAGTAACCGCGGCAATCGCACTCGGTGCGCCTATTTGAAAGGTAATGTTATGCTCAGGCTGATGAAAAATTGTGTGGCCGTGAGAACCAATTAAATCTGCCTCAAGGTTATTCGTTGAAAGGAAATCATTTATTACCTCACCGATATACTCTCCAAAATACCTGTCCGTTTTGTAGACATTCAGAGCGTTTTGGTTGCGCAGCTTCGAAAGGCGTAATCGCCATTTATCGTCGTATGGAATTGTAGTGGCCTTATTGATTTTATAAGACCATTTATCTTCAACATCGTGTGTAATATCGCAATGGGCAATATCCAATCCGTCCATAGACGTACCACTCATGACGCCTACCACTTTATACGTTCTCATACCGAAAAATTTAGTTCGTGTTTAATAACATCTGCCTACTCCCGCTTCTTAAAAATCCTCTCGTTAGGACAGAGGAACAAAGGTATAAATCTGTGTCATATTAACATCATGCGGCCATCGGAAATAGCGGTTGTCTGTCGAACGAATTTTTTGTTCACCTTTGTTGTGAAATCATGCCGTCTGATACTCTCAAAATTGTACATGTGAGTTCGCCCTTTTCATGGCGGGGAGGAGAGCAGCAGCTCTCGTATTTGCATGCGGGTTTGTTGTATAAAACGGGTGTCGAGACGATTGTTTTTTGCCCAACCGGCAGCGAATTGTCCAAACGGCTCAATCCGGACCAAGTAAGAACGTACAGCAAGAAATCGGGCTTCGACTTGGGAGCCGCACGTTCACTTGCTCGTTTATGTGCACACGAGAACATATCCGCGGTACATGCACATGACGCACACGCACACACAACTTCAGTTCTGGCTGCAACAGTATTTGGGATGAAACAACCCATTGTCGTGAGCAGACGAGTGGATTTTCCGCTTAAGAAAAAATGGTTTACGAGATTTAAGTACAATCATAAATCGGTGAAACATATCATTTGTGTTTCCGACTGTATCGCAAACATCGTAAAACCGGCAATTGTGAAAACTCACATGCAGGTGAGTACGGTTCACTCTTGTGTTGATACTTCAAGATTTAAGAATATTGAGCAAATCGATTTCAAGGCAGAGTTAGGTGTTCCTGCAGATTGTGTGCTGGTGGCAAACGTTGCAGCACTGGCAGATCACAAAGATCAGTTTACGTTTCTTCGAACGGCGCAGCTGCTTGCTGAGCGAGATAGCCGATATCAATTTGTTATCGTTGGAAATGGTGAGTTGGAAGAGGAACTCAAAGAGTATTCAGTAAAATTGGGGTTAACCAATCGTGTTCATTTTGCAGGCTTCCGAAGTGATTTGCCGCAGATTTACCACAGTTTCGATTGTTTCCTGTTTACGTCTAAGATGGAGGGTTTGGGTACGAGTATCCTCGATGCGTTTGCGAACGAAATCCCTGTGGTGGCTACTAATGCCGGTGGGATACCTGAAATGGTTATTAACGAGGAAACCGGGATGTTGTGCAACGTTGGGGATGACAATCAACTTTCAGTTGCTGTTGAGCATGTTGTGAAAGACAGAACGTTACGAGAGAAGCTTGTCCGTAACGCCTCAAAAAAACTCAATGAGTTTAGTCCGGCATATTTGGTTTCGGCAACTCTAGATATCTACCGGAATATCGTGTAGATTTCGTTTCTTTGAAACCGCGCTTTGGAAGTGTTATCGATTAAAAACATGGCAGAAAAAATCATCATTCTAGGCTCTGAAGGTCAGGTTGGTACTGATCTAGCGGCAAAACTGCGAAGCGAATACGGCGACTCCAATGTTTTGTGTACCGACATAAAACATGCTGATTCGTCAAAAACGGATTTGGGTCCTTATCAAGAGTTGAATGTTATGGACCGCAATGCGTTGAAGGATGTTTTTTCAAAACATAAACCGACCATGGTTTACCATTTGGCTGCTATGCTAAGTGCCACTGCAGAACAATTCCCGCGAAAAGGTTGGGATTTGAATATGGAAGGCATGTTTTCCGTGTTTGATGCATGTTTAGACCACGATGTGAAGCGTGTGTTTTGGCCGAGTTCAATTGCTGTGTTTGGACCTACTACGCCGAAAGAAAATACACCACAACATTGTGTGATGGATCCCAACACCATTTATGGAATTTCTAAGTTGGCTGGCGAGCGATTCTGTGATTACTATTTTAACCGATACGGGTTGGATGTACGAAGTATTCGCTATCCGGGTTTGATTGGATGGAAAGCACTACCAGGTGGAGGAACCACAGACTACGCCGTAGACATTTTTCACAAAGCCCTTCAAGACAACAAATACACTTGCTTTCTGAAGTCAGACACTTCGCTTCCGATGATGTATATGGACGATGCCATAAAGGGAACCATTGACATTACTGAAGCCCCTGCGGAAGAGATAAAGATTCGTAGTTCATACAATATTTCAGGAGTGAGCTTTGATCCGGAGACATTGGCAAATGCAATTGAAAAAGAGATGCCCGGATTTACTATCGATTACGACATAGATCACCGTCAGAAAATCGCAGATAGTTGGCCTTCAAGCATTAACGACGATGAAGCCCACAGCGATTGGAACTGGAAACCTGAATTCGACCTAGAAGCCATGGTGAAGGAGATGTTGACGAGACTGAGTCAATAATGCCATATGCAGTTGGCTTTTAGCTATTGGCCATTAGTAAAGACGATTAACCATTAACACTAACCGTTAACAGACTCTATCTAAGACATTGGCTATAACGTTGACCTTGACTCATTTATTTGTGCATTAGTTCGCCGTAGGCCATTCGTGCATTCGTGGCTAATGCTTGATTGGTTTGTTGAGGCGGTTCACGCAAAGACACCAAGATGAGAATGGAATTCCAATCAATCAATCCTCA
>CAJXLR010000309.1 GCA_913056425.1 uncultured Bacteroidota bacterium | reverse complement strand
AAAGTCCGGTCGCGTGTATCGCATCAATGGTCATATTCAAAACAAGGCCTTTTTATGCCATTACTCACGCTCGGATACATCCCGGCTAAAATTAACGATTAGACAATGGCGAACGACACTAAACTTCAGCCAATCCAATCGGGATATAGCCGGCCCATGGAAAAACCCGAATGGGGATCAAAAGTGTTTTCAATTGCGTGGAAAGCGGCGCGATCAGCCGGCAGCGGCCACCGCCTAGCCACTACCTCGCTGACCTTCAACATAAACCATTTCATCAAAATCTACTTTTGTGTAGGTGTTTAAGCTAGGAATGATGACGTATCGCGGCTCACCTTGCTTGAATCCTAACTTTCTAAGATTCCCATTTTCGAGATGACGCTCAGCTTTATCGAGTGCCTCATATAGCTCGTGTGAACTAAACGGTTTAAGAAGGTAGTCAAGTGCGGAATGTTTAATTGCCTTGATTCCATAGTGATCAAAAGCAGTCACAAAAATCACGTTAATGTGTTTGAGGTCGAGTTTATCGAGTAACTCAAAACCTGTCATTTCGGGCATCTCGATATCCAATAAAAGCACGTCTGGTTCCAACAAGTCTATTTCATCTAATGCTTTGAATGGGTTCGTGAAGCTTCCAACAATCTCATACTTGTCTTTCGAACCCTGGAGATAGTTCGTCAGTACTTTAATACTATTTACTTCATCATCAATTATTACTAGTTTCATGCTATTGGTAATTTTATAGTTACGCGAGTACCGGTGCCTTCACCGATGTGTGTTAAATCGTCTATATCCATAAACGCTTCATCACCTTCATTATAAATGAGTGATAGTCGAGATTGAATAACATCCAAACCAATGGACACATGTTTTTCACGTGTGCTGCTTTGAGAATGTAAAAATCCTAAACCGTTGTCTTCTATTACACATATCAGGTACTCTTCATTTTGATCAAAAGTTACTGTAATGAAACCTCCAACAGTCTCACTATCGAAGGCGTGCTTAACAGAGTTTTCGACTAAAGGCTGTAACAGCAGGGGCGGGATGTCCAAATCATCAACATCAACATTTTCCGTACACCTAACTTTAAAGTCGAACCGACTTGGAAATCTTGACTTTTCTATTTTCATATAGGATTCCAAAAACGAGATCTCTTGTTCCAAGGGTATGAAGTCTTTTCTGGAATAGTTGAGACTTGATCTCATTAGTTTTGAAAATCGAGAAATATAGTCGGAAGCCATATGAATGTCTCTCTCAAGTACAAATGATTGAATAGAGTTCAAAGCATTAAAGACAAAATGTGGATTCATTTGGTTCCTGAGCAGAGCGACTTCAGATTCAGCAAATTTCATTTCGAGTTCCCTTAAGTACGATGATTGAAGGGTTTGTCTCTTTATTACTTTTGATCTCCATCGCAGTAAGAATAGAGCAAACCACAACCCGAGCAAACATAGAACGATGTACATGAATAATGACTGTGTCCAGTGCGGAGAAACTCTGAACGTATAGGAATGAGTCTCCGACCATACATTATTCTTGTTTTTGCAGTTGATTTCAAACACATATGTGCCTTTCGTAAGATTATTGAAGCTAGCTGTGGTGTTGTTTGTATAGTGATAAGGTGGCCGTTCATCCCCGAGACGGTGAAGTCGATACCTATAAAACCCCTTTTCAGGTTTGTTGAACGAAATGCCCACAAATTTGATTGATAACTCCTGTTGTTGCCACCGATACGATTTCTTAGTGGGATTGAACCAAGTGTTATCAATGATTAATTTTTCGATATTCAATCGAGGAGGCACCTGGTTGGAAGTATATGATAATGGTACACTTATCAGACCTTTATCGGTACCCATCCAAATCTGATTTCTCCAAAACTCAATTGCATATATAAAATCGCTAACCAACCCATCGTCAGTATTTAGACTATATAGTACCCGGCTGCGACGTAAATCTTTTGCGATTAGCACTTTGCTCAATCCTTTATTTGTTCCAACCCAAAGTATTGAGTCATTCTCAAACTTGACGCAGTTGACTATGTTGCTCAAGAGGCCGTATGCCGTGGTAATTGACAAGTTCCCCTCAGGACCCGTAATAAAAACACCACCTGCAGCCATACCAATAGCGAGTAAATTTGTTCTGTTTCCACAGATATCGCTGATTCTGGTTTTATTACTCCCTTTGGTAAAATTGTAGCGGCTTAAAGTGCTACTTCTCAGATTGAGAACGAACGCACCCGAAATTGTTCCCATTATAACAGTTGAATCCTGCTTATAGAGTGAAACAACCCTCGGAGTAACATCTCTATGGACTTCCCAATTTATTGAATCGTGAATGACAAACCCCTTGACATATGGTATACTCAAGTATCTCTGCTCTGAAACAATCAATGATTGACTAGTTAGACTTCTGGTTTTTAGTCGTACTAAATTATTTGTATCAGTTAAAAGAAAACCACCTGGCGTTGTTAGCCTACCGAAAGAAATGTTAAACCGCTCAATTGGTAAAGGTCTGCGGAGACCAGAATATGTATCTATTAGCAATCGTGGTTGCTGATCTCTTAGTATGTAAATCTGTTCTTGTGAAGTGCCGACAACTAGTGCCCCTTTAAAATTCGCAAGTGCAGTCACTGGAGCATTTAAATCAACCGTGCTAACTGGAGGCCGAAGATAATTGTGGTAATACGAGACACCGCTTCGCAAAGTTGACACCCAGAGCCCACTTTCAATTGAAACGCCAACATAGGTGGGATTCAATAAATTAATTTTCTCGGCAGATACGGCAAAATCACAACAACGATAGACCTGCACCCCAGTGCTTGTGCAAACATATAGCCGATCACCAACAACCTGAATTGAGTGGATCTCATCGTTAATCTCACTTATTTGGGTGATCCTTCCTCTTTCAAAGAGGAATAGTACATCCTGAAAATGAAAGTATACGGTTCCATCGAAAGTATAAGAATTATCAATTATCTGGTTAC
>CAJXLR010000308.1 GCA_913056425.1 uncultured Bacteroidota bacterium | reverse complement strand
CGGAGTGGATGCATTTGTCGGATTGCCACACAATTTCGATGTCGTCTTTCGAATAAGTTTTCACGTTTGGAAGTTACGTTTTATTTGATGACTGACTTCTAGTCTGAGTTTTGAGAATGCGCTGTTTTTCTTCTTGAACCTTCTCGTTTCTTCGATGTCCCCAAATCTTTGCCCGAGCCTTTTTGCCTGCTTCCGCCAAATCAACCACAGGTTCTGGGTAATCTTTCCCAATTCGTAATCGATATAGTTCTTGCTCTAAAGAAGTCATCAACCACGGTTCGTGAATGAATTCAGCGGGGATATCGCGAAGCTCCGAGACCCACTTTTTTATGAACTCACCTGCAGGGTCGTGATCTTTTGACTGCTTCACCGGGTTGTACATTCGAATCGTGTTTATGCCTGTAGTGCCGGCTTGCATTTGAAACTGCGGATAGTGAATGCCCGGTTCGTAATCTAAGAATAACGATGCTAAATAGTGGGCTCCATTTTTCCATGAATGATCGAAGTGGTGACAAAGCACAGAGACAAGCATCGCTCTCATCCTAAAGTTAATCCAACCAGTATGTATTAAACAACGCATGCATGCATCTACCAAAGGGAATCCGGTGTTACCCGTCTTCCATGCTTCTAACAGTTGTGGGTTATTCGAATAGTCTAATGATTCGTAGCCTCTGTTTACACAAATAGTTTCGTAGGAGCACTCCACTTCAAACTTTTGTATGAAGTGACAATGCCACTTCAATCGAGTAGTTATCCCGGAAAACGCCCGCTTGTTTGTGCTGTAATTAGGATGATTCTTTATGTGTTGATAGGCTTGTTTTATGGATATATTACCCCAAGCCAAGTAGGGCGAAATTCGTCCGCATGAAGTTCTACTCTCGCTCGGTTTGGAAATGTATTTGTGATAGTTGAAACCACGCTCTTTTGTGAATGATTCTAGGTACGCCCATGCTTTCTTCTCACCACCCGGTTGAAATTCTTTGGACTGACCTGAAAGTTGATTTTTTTGGTCATGGCTTATCTCAAATGGATTTGATATTCCTATATCCTGCTGATACTTATACTGATTTTTAATGATTGGGTCACTCATGGTTGTAAACCATGCTTTGTCCCATCCATCACGATTTTTGATTCCTCTTATGACACCGTTTTGCTGATATTCGGTCCAACTGACGCCGTTGTGGTATAGCAGTTGTTTAACCCGCTTATCGCGGTCCCATGTAATTTGTGTACCTGATTCTTCATGACTAAACACATGATTGACTCTAAACTCATGAAGAAACCATCGGAAAACGGTTTCGGCGTCTTCCCAACATATAACAACCGGAATGTTGTGTTTAGCAAGAGAATCTCGAATCTCTGATAGACTTTGGTACACGAAACGCAGGTGTCGTTCAGAAATATCAGGTTGGGAGATTAGAGTGGGCTCAAAACAATATAGTGCTATAAAAGGCAGGGAACTTTCATTCGCACTGTGAAATGGAATGTGGTCTTGAATGCGGATGTCTCGTTTGAGCCAAACTATGTTCAGTTCTTTTTTTTCCATCGATTAGAGTCCCTAACAATTTGAGTCGGAATAGAGTTTTGGTTGACTATCCGTTCCTTAGCTCAATCAAGCGCTTGGTAAATCGTCACAGGTGAAATAGTCTATCGATCATTAACATTGTCCTATGAAATATAATTGGATCATAATTTTACTTATCGCAGCTGTCGGTTGTGCAAAAAATGAGTCTCCAGATATTGAGGGGACATGGGAAATGCACAGCGTTATTCAGAACGGAATTGACGTCACTAAGGAACACAATCCGCAAAGCGATCGATACATTTCTTTCGGCCCAGATGATAGTTTTGATAGTGGAGGAAGTCCTTATGGTTCGAACACAGGTAGGTATACCTTTGACCAAAAAGTTCGACATTATTTTTAGATAGCGATGCAGGGGAACAAGATGATAGTCGATGGAGGATTTCATTCCGAAGTGATACGATGCATTGGTCTGGTTTGGGGTCTGAGTGGGCAGAGGGCTTTGAAATCGTACAAGTGCGCAGGAACCACTAATCCAATTTCTTTAGCTTCAATTCCGCCCGCCGTATAATCAGTAACACTCCGACAATCATCAAGCTCAAATAAAAGATGACACCAATCATTTTAGGGATTTCCGAGTTGATTGAGCCAAAAACTGAGGTGGCCGTAAATGCTAAACCAAATCGAACGAGCAACTTGCCGCTGTATGTTTATGCAAAATCCCACTTAGACTGCGACGACATAGAACGTCGCGTTCTATAACCGTAAATTGAGTTGATCTTTTTTGGTGGCTTCAACCACAATAGTATTCCCGCTAGCGCAAATATTGGCCCGACAAGTAGAGGAAGGGTAATCACAATTCGTCTTCAATTAGAACACCCATTTTTCCCATTTGGTAGTCCCGCATGGCCTCCAAGATTTGAGTCTCATTGTTCATGACAAAAGGGCCCTGTTTTGCTACTTTTTCATTTAATGGTGTACCTGAAAGAAGGATAAATTCACCATTTGAATTACTGCTAAATTCAATTGCGCCTGGTCCGCTGAAAACAACAAGTTCTTGCGGATTTACGGGGCCGTAGCCACTTATTTTGATGCTCCCTTTTATATTGTATAGACAAACATTGTGTTCGTCTGGTAAGTCGTAGGTTACACTACCGTCTTGAGTATGCGATGTCCACAGTATTGTAAGTTCACTTTGGGTGTTGGCTGGGCCTTGAACGGAATCGAATGTGCCACTGACAACTTTGGTCTTTATTTTTCTGTCGGCTGATGAAAGAGCTGGGAATGCATCAGACTGAATGTGTTGATAGGAAGGGATTGACATTTTCTTGTCCGACGGACTGTTAATCCAGATTTGAACAAACTCTTGATGTAGCTTTTCTTCTATTGTTCGTTCTGAAGGCCGTTCACTGTGAATAATACCCGCTCCGGCATGCATCCATTGGATGTCTCCGGGCCCTG
>CAJXLR010000307.1 GCA_913056425.1 uncultured Bacteroidota bacterium | reverse complement strand
AACATCTGTTTGGGGGACGAACCATACGACAATGATCATTACAATAAGGTTCTCGAGGCGTCGCACCTTACCGAGTGGATAAATGCATTACCCGAAGGAGATCAAACCGATGTAGGAGAATTGGGCGCGAAGCTTTCGGGAGGCCAAAAGCAACGCATCGCATTAGCACGGTGCTTATACAAAAATGCTGAGGTATTAATTCTGGATGAGGTTACATCGGCACTAGATGAGCCAACCCAAGACGAAATCTGGAATACCATATCTGAGATTAACAAAAGTGGTGTAACAATAATCATGGTTTCACATGATATACGGGCATTTCCAGGCCACGCTAAAACGTATCAATTGACTTCAGGAAAGCTAGAGCGTCAGGGTAATTTGTTATAACATGTTATCTTTGTCGTATGGCAAAGCTCAAAAAGGTTCTAAAGGTAGATTCATTCCGAAATAAATGGGAAAAGGTGTTGTTCAATTTCCAATTGGCAAATGCCAACGTGAACAAACACATACGGGACACCTTTAGAAACTTAGAAATCACCTATACTCAATACTTAGCATTGAAAATCGTTTCTGAGGCAGAGGGGCCGGTTAACAACGCCTACATCAAAAAGCGAATTATCGAAAACGACTCAGATGTTTCGAGATTGGTCAATCGCCTCATACAGTTAGGTTTTTTGTCAAAGCAAGCGCGTAAAGACGATAAGCGTCACTCTGAAATATCAATCACCGAATCTGGGTTGGAACAGGTGGCACGAGTTAAAAAGAGCATGCACTCAGTGGACGAGGTATTTTATAACTTGAGCGCTAAGGAGGTGAAGCAATTGAATTTACTACTCGATAAGATTCGGTAGACTAATCCAAATTCAAAAAGTCGATTAGGTTTTTGTTGAACAGTTTGTTCTTTGTTTCGCTCGAAAGGTCATCCATTTGTTCAATGAATTCACCATGTCTCAAATCGCCGAGTGGGAAAGGATAATCTGTCCCGTAGGCAATCTTATCTTCACCAATCACACTGATTAAATAGCGTAGAGCGTCCTGGTCGTGTGTTATACCATCCACCCAAAACTTTCCACGGTATTCGTATGGATCTTTCACATCGTTCAAGTTAACCAAATCAGGTCTGCAATGCCATCCATGTGAAATTCTACCCAACGTGTGGGCGAACGATCCACCACCATGTGCAAACATCACTTTGAGGTCCGGAAACTTGTCAAACACACCTCCGAATAACATCGAGCAAATAGCTCTGCTAGTCTCGGCAGGCATACCAACGAGCCATGGAAGCCAGTACTTGCGCATATCCGGTTGACCCATCATTTCCCATGGATGAACGAAGATGCTCATGTTTAAATCGACAGCAGCTTGCCAAAGCGGATGGAAAGATTCGTCGTCCAAGTTTTTGTCTTCAATGTGGGAACCAATTTCCACACCCGGCATACCCTGTTGGGCACACCAACGCAATTCTTCAATGGCCAAATCCACATCCTGCATAGGCAACGTACCTAAGCTGATAAACCTATTGGAATGGTGTCCTTGTACCTCGAGTAAATGACCATTGATAAATCGGGACCACTCTTTTGTATGCTGGGGTTTTGCCCAGTAATTGAACAGTACCGGGATTGTACAAAGCACCATTTTGTCAACGTTGAACTCGTCCATTTCCGGTAAGATAGCTTCAACGTCGTAACAGTTCTTTTCTACCCTGCGAAAGAAAACGCCATCGTCACGCATCATTTTTTTAGCACCGGTTGCTACCTCATCTTCGAGGTAGATAAAACCGCCATATCCGTACTTTTTGTCTAAGCGCTCCCAGTTTGGGGGCATAATGTGAGCGTGGCTATCAATTTTTTGCATTGGTAGGTTTTTGGAAGCTGCGATTATACAAATCTCGGGTCGGTTTCCATTACGGTTCCGCATTCCGAACAAGTTCTAAGTTCCTCTGAACCATAAAACTCTTTAAATCGTGGTAAGAAGTCTTTCTCGATATCACCCAACGTAAAATAGGCTTCGTGAAGCTTGTTGTTGCAATTATCGCAGAACCACAATAAGCCATCGGTGGTGTTTGGACGTTTAAGTTCAACAACTAGACCTATTGAGTTTTCACTTCTCATGGGAGAGTGAGGTACTTTACCGGGTAATAGGAACATTTCACCTTCTCGAATAGGAATGTCCACGGCTTTGCCTTCATCCTGAATTCTTACATTTATGTCTCCTTCGAGTTGATAAAACAACTCTTCAGTTTCATTGTAGTGATAATCCTTACGGGCATTTGGACCTGCCACAATCATTACGATATAATCACCTGCGTCTTTGTACAGATTTCGATTGCCTACAGGTGGCTTTAATTCGTCCCGATGTTCGTCTATCCAAGCTTGAAGATTAAAGGGTTTTTGTACCATGATGAAGTCTTTAATATCTGCCGAAAATAGTAATTTTTAAGACATGTCGAGATATGATATCTGCTCGACCAAAAACCCGCTAATCCACTATATTTATCGTACTTTTGTCGTTTAAATTAAGGTCAAGATTATTATGACATTGTCAATTTTATTATTAGGATTGCCCGGAGGTATGGAATGGGTATTGATTCTTCTGGCCGTATTGCTCCTATTTGGAGGACGAAAGATTCCTGAGTTAATGAAAGGTTTAGGATCTGGTATCCGTGAGTTTAACAATGCTAAGAATGATGTGAAAAAACACATCGAAGATGGCATGAAGGAAGACAACTCAAAAACCAAAACAGAGGAAAAATAAACGGTGGGCTTACTAGCTTTACAAAACGACTTGACATCGGGCAAGACCACATGTCGAGACGTTGTTACGTCGTATCTTGAGCGCATCGAGTCGCAAAAGCATCTTAACGCTTTCTTAGAAGTTTATGGTGATGAAGCTCTGGATAGAGCGGAAGTCATTGATTCAAAAATTAAATCCAACAATGCCGGTAAACTGGCCGGACTTGTCATCGGGATAAAGGATAATATCGC